>NZ_AZRH01000004.1:0-251016 GCF_000512315.2 Morganella sp. EGD-HP17 | reverse complement strand
GAAAAAAATGTTTGTTCGCATTTTTTTTAGACAAAACAGGTATATTTGAGCTTTTATTCGCCTGTTTTGTCATTAATATGCCCATAATGCTTCTTATATATCATTATCCCGCTTTGTTAATGCATCACGCCAAGGAATCAGAATGCAGTTTTCAGAACAACTCAATGCGTCACAAAAGAACCTGTCTTATCTTCTGGCTGAAAAACTGGGACAGCAGATTTTATCCGGCAAGTATCCGCCGGAGTCTATTTTGCCGGGAGAGATTGAGTTGGCGGAGCTGTTCGGGGTAAGCCGGACCGCTGTCCGTGAGGCAGTAAAAATGCTGGCGGCGAAAGGTATGGTCTTACCGCGCCCGCGCATCGGTACCCGGGTGATGCCGGTGATAAGCTGGAATTTTCTCGACCATGACTTTATTAAGTGGTGGCTGAGCAGCGGAGACCACCGGCAGGTACTGACGTATTTCCGCGAGCTGCGCGCCGCGATTGAACCCCAGGCCTGCGCACTGGCCGCCATGAATGCCGGAAAAGATCAGAAACAGTCACTTTCTTTTCTGTTAAAAGAGATGACCTTATTATCCGCCCATTTTGAGCGGGATAAATGGATAGCCGTTGATCACCGCTTCCACCACCTTATTTACCAGGCGTGCGGAAATCCGTTCTTTTCCTCTTTCGCCAATTTATTTGATTTTGTGTATCACAACTTTTTTGAATCCATCACCACCAATCAGGTTATTGAGATTGATCTCCACAAGGAGATTGTGGATGCCATTATCGACGGGAACGGAGAACGCGCCCGTCAGGCATGTCAGGTGTTGTTGAGTAAAGTGTGAATATGTAATAGTTACACTACTGACTATTCAGAGATAATGCATTAAGGGAAAACATGTTTAAAACAGCCCGGAATATGGCGGGCCTGCCGTGGATTGCCGCAATGGCGTTCTTTATGCAGGCGCTCGATGCCACCATTCTGAACACCGCACTGCCGGATATTGCCAGAAGCCTGAACCACTCTCCGCTGGCGATGCAGTCCGCTGTTATCAGTTACACACTGACAGTGGCGCTGCTGATCCCGGTCAGCGGCTGGCTGGCCGACCGCTTCGGTACCCGCAGGGTGTTTATTATCGCGGTGATTCTGTTTTCCCTCGGTTCTTTATTATGTGCCTTTTCACCCAACCTGCCGTTTCTGGTGGTGTCGCGGATTATTCAGGGGATAGGCGGGGCAATGATGATGCCGGTGGCCCGGCTGGCGCTGCTGCGGGCGTATCCGCGCAGCGAGCTGCTGCCGATTCTCAACTTTGTCACCATTCCGGGATTGGTCGGCCCGGTGCTGGGGCCGCTGCTCGGCGGGATCCTGGTGACTTATGCCACCTGGCACTGGATTTTTATCATTAATATACCTATCGGGATTCTGGGGATTATTTACGCCATCCGCCATATGCCCGATTTCACCATGCCGAAACGCCGCTTTGATACGTTAGGTTTTGCCCTGCTCGGTGCCGGGCTGGTCTCTGTTTCTGTCAGTCTGGATCTGTTCGGGGATAATGCTCTGGCAGCGGCAACGCCGTTCCTGGTAATGGGCAGCGGTTTTGCGCTGCTGACCTTCTATGCCCTGCACGCCCGCCGTATTTCTGCGCCGATTATTCCGCTGAGTCTGTTCCGCACGCGGACATTCAGTGTCGGGATCGCCGGTAACGTTGCCACGCGGCTGGGCACCGGCTGTATTCCGTTTCTGATGCCACTGATGTTACAGGTTGGTTTTGGTTATCCGGCTGTGGTGGCGGGGATGATGATGGCACCGACGGCGATCGGCTCTATTCTGGCAAAATCGGCGGTCACGCAGATTCTGCGCCGCTACGGTTATCGCCTGACATTATTTGCAATCACACTGGTGATCGGCGCAATCATTTCTTCTTTCTATTTCCAGTCACCGGGAATGTCGATTTACCTGCTGGTGCTGCCGCTGTTTATTCTCGGCATGGCGATGTCCACTCAGTTCACCGCGATGAATACCATTACCCTCGCAGATCTGACTGAGCATAATGCCAGTTCCGGTAACAGTGTGCTGGCTGTGACCCAGCAGCTTTCCATCAGTTTCGGGATAGCGGTGAGTGCGTCTGTATTACGCTATTTTGAGTCTCAGGATTGGGGGTCAATCGTTGATAATTTCCACGCGACCTTTGTAACGGTCGGGGTGATGACGATTCTGTCGGCGTTTGTGTTCCTGTTCCTGAGCCGGACTGACGGGCGGAATATGATTAAGAAGAAAACCCGCCCCTCAGACAGCCCGGCCTCACATTAACCGCAGATAACAGATCCCCGGTTTATCAGTGCCGGGGTCAGCACCAGCAAATCAGAAGGCGCGTCTGCATCATCCATGCGGCGCAGCAGCTTATCCACCGCCAGTTTGCCCAGCTCATCTTTCGGCTGGTGAATGGTGGTCAGCGGCGGGGTGAGGAATGCCGCCAGGTCGATATCATCATAACCGACAACCGCAATATCCTGCGGGATACGCAACCCTTTCTGCCAGATAGCCTGATAAGCACCGACCGCCATCGCATCGTTACCGGCAAATACCGCCTGCGGAGGCACCGGCAGAGAAAGCAGCTGATTCATGGCACTGAAACCACCGCTGAATTCAAAATCACTTTCCAGTACATACTCCGGCGGCACATCCAGCCCGGCCTGCGCCATTGCGCGGTAAAAACCGTCCAGACGGGATTTGGCCGGTGATTTATCCAGTGGCCCGGCAATACAGGCAATCCGGGTAAAACCGTTTTCGATCAGATGATTGGTGGCAATTTCGCCGCCGAGAAAAGAGTTGTCCTGAATCACATCCCCGCCGAACGCAAACGGCGACCAGTCCATCATCACCATCGGCAGACGGGGATAGCGGCTGAACACCTCCGCTGACGGGCCTTTTATCTCAGTACACATCAGCAGCAGGCCATCCACCCGCTTTTGCAGCAGCGTTTCCAGACTGCTGTTCATCCGTTTGTGATCCCCTTCGGTATTACAGAGGATCAGGCTGTAGCCGCGCTCGTAGCAACTGCGCTCCACGCCGCGGACGACTTCCGCATAAAACGGGTTATTACTGGTGGTCACCAGCATTCCGATGGTGTTTGTGCGGTTCATTTTCAGGCTGCGCGCAAGTGCAGACGGCGCATAGTTCAGCTCGGCAATAGCATCATTTACTTTCTTGCGCACGCCGTCACTGACAAAACGGTTATTGTTGATGACATGTGAGACTGTCGAGGTGGATACCCCCGCCAGCCGCGCCACATCTTTCATCGTCGCCACAGTCTTAACCACGCTCCGCAAGGAATGCATCAATTTCACGGCGCCACGGCACCGATGGCTGTGCACCCCGGCGGGTGACAGCAATTGCGGCAGCGGCATGGGCAAAACGCACCGCTTCATCTGCCGGTTTTCCTTCCAGCAGCGCCGTGACATACGCGCCGTTAAAGGTATCGCCGGCTGCGATAGTGTCCACCGCATTAACTTTAAAGCCCGGGATCCGGCGGCCTTCACCGTTGACGCTCAGCCAGACACCGCGGCTGCCCAGGGTGATCAGTACCTGTCCGATACCTTTATCATGCAGTACCTGCGCCGCTCTGGCTGCGCCGGTTTCATCACTGACAGAAATACCGGTCAGCTTTTCCGCTTCGGTTTCATTCGGGGTGATAACATCCACCAGCTTCAGCAGGCTGTCCGGTAACTCCCGCGCCGGGGCCGGATTGAGGATCACTCTGGTCTGATGATTTTTTGCAGCCTGTGCGGCGGCAATCACCGTTTCCAGCGGGGACTCCAGCTGCATCAGCAGGGCATCGGATTGTTCAACAAGCCCTTTATAAGGCGCAAAATGTGCCGGTGTCAGCGCAGCATTGGCACCGGCACTGATGCCGATGACGTTTTCACCGTCTTCATTAACAAAGATCATCGCCACGCCGGTGGCCGCTTCCGGCACCACGCTGACTGCAGCGGTATGGATACGGTCGCGCTGCAACTGCGCCAGGATTTCCGCGCCGATGGCATCATCCCCCACACAGGCAATAAAGGTAATATCAGCACCGCTGCGCCCGCAGGCCACCGCCTGGTTCGCGCCTTTGCCGCCGAAGGCTGTCTGATATTGCTTACCGATCACCGTTTCGCCGGGTGCCGGGAACTGTGCAATATTCATAATATGATCGACATTAATACTGCCGAGAACGGTCAGACGGGATGTTGTCATTACCTTTATTTCCTTAATTACTGACAATACTCCCCGGCACGGTGTACCGGGGAGGCTGATATCGTTAGTCTTTTACAATCAGTTCTAACTCAACCGGAATGGTTTTGTCGATTTTTTCGCCTTTCAGGACTTTATCGGCGGTCTGAATACCAATGATACCGATCTGGTCAGGACGCTGTGCCACAGTTGCACCGAGTTTGCCGCCTTTCACAGCTTTGATGCCGTCAGCTGTGCCGTCGAAGCCGACCACCAGCACATCATCACGGCCTGCAGTCTGCAATGCACGCTGCGCACCTAATGCCATTTCATCGTTCTGGGCAAATACTGCCTGAACAGCCGGATGTGCAGTCAGCAGGTTCTGCATAACGTTCAGACCTTTGGTACGGTCGAAATCTGCCGGCTGGCTGGCCAGCACATTCATTTTATGCTCAGCAACCGCCTGTTTGAAACCTTCGCCGCGCTCACGGGAAGCTGAAGTCCCGGTGATACCTTCCAACTGGATAACTTTGGCATCCGCGCCGGTTTTACGGGCAATATAATCACCGGCCAGTTTGCCGCCGAGAACGTTATCAGAGGCAACGTGGCTGACCACTTCACCTTTATTGGCTACACGGTCCAGGGTGATAACCGGGATATTGGCTTTGTTAGCCAGGATCACAGCGTTACCGACCGCATCAGAGTCTGTCGGGTTAATCAGCATCAGTTTGGTGCCTTTCACGGTCAGATCCTGCACGTTAGCCAGTTCTTTCGCCGGGTTATCCATGGAATCCAGAACCACCAGGTCGTAACCGAGTTTATCCGCTTCTTTCTGCGCACTGTCTTTCATGGTGACAAAGAACGGGTTATTCAGTGTGGAGATCACCAGGGCAATGGACTCTTTTGCCAGTGCATTGGCGCTGATAGTGGCGCTCAGTGCAACAACGGAGAAAAGGGTCGCAATCTTTTTCAGTTTCATGTTTCTGTTCCTTGCAGGATTCGGGTAAGTGGATTATTTACTGCTTTTGTTATCAACGAGTACAGCCAGCAAAATCACAACCGCTTTAACAATCATCTGGTAGTTGGAGGAGATCCCCAGCAGATTCAGCGCGTTGTTCAGAAAACCTAAAATCAGCGCCCCGATCAGGGTGCCCATAATACGGCCTTTACCCCCGGCGAGACTGGTGCCGCCGAGTACCACCGCCGCAATCGCATCCAGCTCATAACCGTTACCGGCCATCGGCTGTGCGGACGATAAACGCGCCACTTCAATCACACTGGCTAATGCCGCCAGCAGACCACAGAGAGCGTAAACAATGATTTTAATTTTATCGACATTAATACCGGACAGGCGGGTTGCGGATTCATTACCGCCCAGCGCATAGATATAACGGCCCAGACGGGTGTGATGCAGCAGATACCAGGCCGCCGCGAAAACGACAATCATCAGCCAGACCGGTGCCGGAATACCAAACAGACGGCCGATACCAAACCAGCTGAACACATCGGCGTTATCACTGAATCCGGTGCTGATCGGGCTGCCGTCGGTATACACACGGGTCACACCGCGCAGTAACAGCATCATCACCAGCGTGGCGATAAAAGCCTGCACTTTCCCTTTCGCGACAATCACTCCTGTCACACCACCGATAGCCGCCCCCAGTGCCAGCGCACCCGCGACAGCAACAATGGCGTTAACATCCGCGCCCACCATGGAGGCCGCCACCGCACCGGTCAGTGCCAGCAGAGAACCGACAGACAGGTCAATCCCGGAGGTCAGGATCACCAGTGTCATACCCACCGCCATAATGGCGTTAACAGAGGTCTGCTGGAGAATATTGAACAGGTTATTCAGGGTAAAAAAGTTCGGGCTGATCATGGAGACAATCACAATCAGGATCAGCAGCGCGATCAGTGATTTCTGCTCAAGCAGCCATTCTTTGGAAAACCAGCGTTTTGACGCCGGGGTTGAATCTGTACGCATATCTTACTCCTGCCCTGCGCCATATTGTTTGCCGACTGCGGCGGCCATTAATGCTTCCTGAGTGACGTTTTCCGCGGCAAACTCCCCGCTTATCCGTCCTTCGTGCATGACCAGAATCCGGTCACTCATTCCCATGACTTCCGGCATTTCCGATGAAATAAGGATGATACTCAGGCCTTCCTGTTTAAATTTGTTGATCAGCTGATAAATCTCTTTCTTCGCCCCGACATCCACACCGCGTGTCGGTTCATCGAGGATCAGAACTTTCGGCCGCGTCATCAGACCGCGTGCAATTGCCACTTTCTGCTGATTACCGCCGGATAAGAACCCGATTATCTGATCCATGCCCGGGGTTTTGATATTGAACAGCTGAATAAAATCGCTGACAGTCAGATGCTCTTCTTTATGATTAAGGCGTCCGGTCTTGCTGCTGAAATACGGCAGCGCCGTCAGAGACATGTTCTCTTTTACTGACATCCCCAGCACCAGACCATCGCGTTTGCGGTCTTCGGAGATATACACGATGCCGTTATCCAGCCCGGCTTTCGGTGAGTTTATCTGGCAGGCTTTACCGTCCATTTCAACCGTTCCGCCGGTTTTTGCCATCGCACCGTAAATGATTTTCATCAGTTCGGTACGCCCGGCGCCCATCAGCCCGGAAACACCGAGAATTTCATTCTCATGCAGCGTGAAACTGACATCATGCACATCGCGGCCGCACAGGTTTTTTACCACCAGCTTCTCTTTGCCGCGCGGCAGAGTCAGACGCGGATACTGATCTTCCAGTTTACGCCCGACCATCATTTCGATCAGGCTATCCTCCGTCAGGTCAGACACCGGTTTTTCACCGATAAACTGTCCGTCGCGGAACACCGTCACATCATCACAAATCTCAAAAATCTCTTTCAGACGGTGGGATATATAGACAATCCCGCAGCCCTGCTCGCGCAGTTCGCGGATCACACTAAAGAGGGATTCGGTTTCGGTGTCTGTCAGGGCATCTGTCGGTTCATCCATAATGATGACTTTTGACTCAAAACTGAGCACCTTGGCGATTTCCACCATCTGCTGATCGCCGATAGACAATTCAGCCACCAGCCGGTGGCTGCTGTAAGTGAGATTCAGACGGGCCAGTAATTTATCCGCTTCGGCATACATTTTTTTCCAGTCAATGTTACCGAAACGGCCGGTAAACTCGCGGCCGAGGAAAATGTTTTCTGCAATCGTCAGTTCCGGGATCAGGTTCAGTTCCTGATGAATAATCCCGATACCGGCTTCCTGAGACGATTTCGGCCCCGTAAACTGACGCTCCTGCCCCAGAAACAGAATCTGACCGGCATCTTTTTTGTAGATCCCGGTCAGCACTTTCATCATGGTGGATTTACCGGCGCCGTTCTCTCCGACCAGCGCCATCACTCTGCCGGGATAAACCCGCAGGGCAGCACCGGATAAGGCTTTCACACCCGGGAAAGCTTTATCGATACCTTTGAGTTCAAGTAACGGTTCCATAAACACCTCAGAATGTCACGCCGGAGAACAGCATCACATTGGCAAATGGTGTGCACTCACCGGTCCGGATCACGGCACGGCTGTTTTGTGTCTGTAACTTGAAAGAGGCGTGAGTCACATACTGAATCTGAATCACATTACCCTGCTGTAATTCCAGTGCTTTCAGATGTGCCACGATAGCATCGTGCAGCTCACTGTTATGTGTCTGGATATCTTCCGCCATCAGTGCGGCTTCCACCTGCATCTCCTGCGTGATGACTTTAAACACCGACATAAAATCAGGCACACCCTGTGTTAATGCCAGATCAATACGTGGCGTAGCGGGCGGGATTGGCAGCCCGGCATCAGCAACAGTAATATGGTCGGTATGACCCAGACGCGCGATAACCGCAGAGACATCACCGTTCAGTAAAGCCCCTTTCTTCATAAAATCCTCCTGAGCGAAACGTTTCGCTTTTAAACTATGGTAGGAAAAATACGGGAAAACTCAATGTTCATCCATAAAAAATGTGATGGTGATCGAAACGTTTCGCTTAAGAATATGTTAAATGAAAAAGCTAACTGATTGAATGAGTTATAGCTGAATGGATTCAATTATACCGGCAGAAAAATACCGGTTATCCGGCAACTTCCCCCCTGAAATCACCGGTTCTCCCCCCGGATATCCCGGATTTTTTATCACTCTGTTACACCACTAATAAGTTATGACATCGCAAAACATATCCCGGTGTTGTTATGTTGATTTTCCCCTCTCATACCGGAGATCTTCTTATGATGAAAAAAACGGCATTTGCCGGCATACTTTTCTGTTTACTGACTTCTCAGGCGTTTGCTCACGGCTATATCACTGAACCGGCCTCACGGGCAGCAAATTGCCGTGACGGTAAAAATCCCGCTGCAATGTGTGGCTCCGCCCAATGGGAACCACAAAGTATTGAAACATTCTCCGGATTTCCGGACGGAAAATTCCCGCCGGACGGCCGGCTTGCCAGCGGTGGTATTGAGCGTTTTCTGCCACTCGATACCCCCGGTGATAACTGGCATCAGATAACGGTAAAACCGGGAACCGCCATGTTCACCTGGAAAATAACAGCCGCCCACAAAACCCGTAACTGGCGTTACTACATCACCAGGCCGGACTGGCAGCCGGGAACCCCGCTGACCCGGGCATCATTTGAACCCGAACCATTCTGTAGTTATGACGATAAAAATCAGGTTCCGCCGCAGACAGTGACACATCAGTGCACCATTCAGGAACGGAGCGGCTATCAGGTTATTTACGGTGTATGGGAAATCGCGGATACCGCCAACAGTTTCTATCAGGTGATTGATGTCCGGTTTGACTGATGTTTTGTTTTACTGATTAACAGCATTGCCGGTATCCCCGGCAATTTTTTTATCACCATTTGCGCAAAAAGCAGAAGAAACGTGATTTCACGCAGTAAACGCGGTAGCTTTTTTGGTTTATAAACGCAGAAACTGCATCAGTAAATTCACGGGAGTCCCATGCAACGTTCTGAACGTATTGCCCGGCTGAGCCGCCACCTGGAATCCGGGCTGTATGAACGACAGCACGCCATCCGGCTCTGCTTGCTGGCCACCCTCAGCGGGGAAAGTGTTTTTCTGCTCGGCCCGCCGGGAATTGCCAAAAGTATGATAGCACGGCGCATGAAACTGATTTTCAGTGACGCCCGTGCCTTTGAGTATCTGATGACCCGCTTCTCCACCCCGGAGGAGATCTTCGGTCCGCTCTCGATTGCAGCACTGAAAGATGAAGGGAAATACCAGCGCATCACGCAGGGATATCTGCCGGATGCGGAAATCGTGTTTCTCGACGAAATCTGGAAAGCGGGTCCCGCAATCCTCAACACCCTGCTGACCGCGATTAACGAACGCAAATACCGCAACGGCGACAGCGAAAATGCTATCCCGATGCGGCTGCTGGTGGCCGCCTCCAACGAACTGCCGGACGATGACAGCAGCCTGGAAGCACTCTATGACCGGATGCTGATCCGTTTATGGCTGGATAAACTTCAGGAAAAACAGAGCTTCCGCGCCATGCTTATCAGCACACCGGGGGCATCGGATGAACAGATCCCCGCGCATCTGCAGGTAACCGATGAGGAATACCATCAGTGGCAGGAAGAAATTGACCGTGTTGTGCTGACCGATCAGATATTTGAACTGATTTATCAGCTGCGTCAGCAGATTGAGCGGCTGGATAACGCACCGTATATCTCAGACCGGCGCTGGAAAAAGGCACTGCGGCTGTTACAGGCCAGTGCGTTTTTCAACGACCACAGCAGTATCACACCTCTTGACCTGATTTTGCTGAAAGATTGCCTGTGGCATGATTCCGCCTCACTGAAATCCGTTCCGCAACTGCTGACACAACTGATGTGTGAGCAGGCCTATCAACAGCGCAGCCTGTTACTGAAACTGGAAAAATACTATCAGGAATGGATACTGGAAACGCAGACTCAGCAACAGCGGGATGCCTTCAGTGTGATCCGCAGCAGTGCCCGTTTCGGGCGCAAAGTCAGTTACGCTCTGCCGGATACGCTGCCGCCGGGCCCGGTCACCCTTTTTCTGCATAACCCGCTGACATTACATGATATGACAGTCACTCATGTGACTATTGAACGCAGTGCCTTTGATACCTTTTTTGATAAAGGCGTCTTTGATAAAGGTGGGAACATTGCGGCAAAACTCAACGGCATCGGCTTTACCCAGTCTGTGTCCGCCGCAGTGAATGATAACGGCCTTCTGGAACTGCGTGATGTCAGTCTGCGCAGCAGCACCCTGTTCCCGGCGGGTACCGAAAGCCGGATGACAGAGGCGCAGAAGCAAATCTGGCTGGATAAGCTTTCAGCGATACGCCAGACACTGGTACAGCAGCGCCAGCTGTTTGCACAGCATCAGCCCGCCCTGTTTGTCAGTGATGACTGGATTGCACAGATAGAGGAAAGCTTTCTGCCGGTGGCAGAACGCCTCGATAAACTGACTCAGCAAATGAGCAGCACCCCGTGTTAAGTCTTTCAGCACTGGATCTGGCGCTGGCAGTTAATGAAGGGGAACTCATTGAGGAGATCCTGCTGACACTGCTGGCCGCTCCGCAACTGGCCTGGTTTTTTGAAAAGCATCCGCGGTTACGCCGTGCGGTGCTGACTGATATGCCGTCATGGCGGAAATCGCTGGAAGAACGGGTGAAAGAGGCACTGGTACCGGCCGCCCTGGCAGATGAGTTCCGTCTTTACCAGAAAAGCACCGCTGCAGACCGGACAGAATTTTACCGCCTGCTGCCGGAGATCCTCAAAGCGCTGGAGGACATACACTCGCCGTTCTCACCGGAAGCACACCGCCTGCACAGAGATGAGCAGGAAACCACCTCCCATCAGATATTATTCAATCAGCGCTGGCGTCTCAGCCTGATTTTACAGGTCACCACCTATCATAAAGAAATCCTGGAGCAGGAAAAAGAGCAGCTCCTCGCCGAACTTCAGCAGCACCTGGCGCTGAGCGGCAATCTTGATCCGCTGATCAGTGAAAATGAGCAGGCTTCCGGTAAGTTATGGGATCTGGCGAAAGGATCACTGAAATCCCCCGGCCCGGCGGACGATCTCCTGCTGCGTTACAGCGAATTTTTAAAATCCCAGCCGGAACTGGAAAAACTGGCCTCACTGCTGGGGCGCAGCCAGACGGCAAAATCCGTTCCTCAGGACAGTGCGGTGACAGAGCCGGTCACCATTACCGAGCTGGTGCCGGATCAGACCCCGGAAGAGGTCAGCGGGGTCGGACTGAGTGATGATGTGCTGCGTCTTCTGCCCGCCGAGCTGGCGTTACTCGGCATCAGCGGTCTGGAGCTGGAATTTTACCGGAAGCTGGCCGAGAAACAGTTATACACCTACCGGTTACAGGGCGATCACTGGCAGGAACGGCAGGTGATGCGGCCTATCGTTCATCATAAAGATGAAAAACAGCCGCGCGGTCCCTTCATTATCTGTATCGATACTTCCGGCTCGATGGGCGGTTTTAATGAGCGCTGCGCCAAAGCATTTTGTCTCGCGCTGGTCAAAATCGCTATGGCCGATAACCGGCAGTGCCATGTCATGCTCTTTTCCACTGAACAGGTGCATTATGATTTTCTCGGCCCGGACGGCATCGAGCAGATGACCCGCTTTCTGCTTCAGAGTTTTAAAGGCGGAACAGACCTGGCGTCCTGTCTGACAGAAGCGGCAAAACGACTGGAAACGCCGCAGTGGCGTGATGCGGATGTGGTGGTGATGTCTGACTTTATTGCCCAGCGGCTGCCGGATGAGGTGGTGAAGCTGGTTAAACGTTCGCAGCAGCAGGGAAAACACCGCTTCCATGCGGTAGCCCTGTCCCATTACGGAAAGCCCGGTATCATGCGAATTTTTGATCACATCTGGCGTTTTGATACCGGCTTAAAAAATCGTCTGCTGCGCCGTTTCAGGCGGTGAGCCTCCGGGCTCACCGTACAACAGTGTATTACAGCATATCAGTGATGGTTTCGCGCACTTCCGGTGCCCACACACTGCATTGTACCTGGCCGATATGGCTGCGCTGGAGCAGTAACATCACCAGACGTGACTGGCCGATCCCGCCGCCGATAGTCTGCGGCATTTCACCGGCTGCCAGCGATTTGTGCCAGTCCAGCTCCATCCGCACCTGCTGACCGGTCAGATCCAGCTGACGCGCCAGGGTGACCGGGTCGACACGGATCCCCATTGAGGATAACTCGAACGCATCCTGCAATACCGGGTTCCACACGAGGATGTCCCCGTTCAGCCCTTTGTAGCCGTCACTGTTCTCAGTGGTCCAGTCATCATAATCCGGTGCACGGACATCATGGGACTCACCATGAGATAATTTACCGCCGATACCGATTAAGAAGACGGCACCCAGTTCTTTCGCGATGGCGCGCTCACGGCCTTTGGCATCCAGGTCCGGGTAGCGTGCAAGCAGTTCTTCAGAGTGAATAAAATGAATTTGGTCCGGCAGGAACGGTGTCAGACCAAATTCCTTACTTACTGCAAGTTCTGTTTCTTTTATTGTCTGATATATTTTACTCACTGTCTGCTTCAGATAAGGCAGCGTACGCTCCTCATCTGCCATCACTTTTTCCCAGTCCCACTGATCAACATAGACAGAATGGATTGGGGTTAAGCGATCCTCATCAGGACGCAACGCTTTCATGTCGGTGTACAGACCCTGGCCCGGCTGAAAATCAAAACGCCCTAAGGTTTTGCGTTTCCATTTAGCCAGTGAATGCACGACTTCAAAGGTTGAGCCCGGCAATGATTTAACTTTCACCTGAACCGCTTTCTCGCTGCCGGATAAATTATCCTGAGTACCATCACCCACGCGGCTTAAGATTGGCCCCTGGACTTCAATAAGGCCCAGTTGTTTTTCCAGCAGACGTGAGAAGTAAGACTTCACGAAGCTGATTTGCTGCTGCTGTCGGATGAATGATTTTTCCATGATAATAATCCTTGATATGCGGAACATGTATTGCCTGTGAAATAGATTAAGCAACAGAATGGGGTATAAATTCAATATCCTTTATCAAAAATACCCTTTGCTATTTATAAAATTCATTTTTATGATATTAAAAATGAATATTCGTTAATTTAAGGGACATAAAATGGCCGAAATTTATCAGATCGACAATCTGGACCGTGACATACTTCACGCTTTAATGGCGAATGCCCGCACACCTTACGCGGAATTAGCGAAAAAATTTGCCGTCAGTCCCGGTACGATCCATGTCCGGGTAGAGAAAATGAAGCAGGCGGGTATCATCACCGGCACCCGGGTGGATATCAGTGAAAAACAGCTGGGGTTTGATGTGACCTGCTTTATCGGCATCATCCTGAAAAGTGCCAAAGATTACCCGGCCGCTCTCAAGAAACTCGATAAGCTGGATGAAGTGGTGGAAGTCTATTACACCACCGGGCAGTACAGCATCTTTATAAAGGTGATGTGCAAAACGATAGAATCTCTGCAGGACGTACTTATCAACAAGATCCAGAGTATTGATGAGATACAGTCCACTGAAACCCTGATCTCCTTACAGAACCCGATCATACGAACGATCCGCCCGTAAGAAAAAATTCTTATAACCACATTATCCACAGGTAGATCCCAGCTGTTTCACAGCGTACAATAGCGGCTCTTTACAGCAGGGGATCACCATGACCACAGTTACTCTCATTACCGGCAGTACCATGGGCAGCGCAGAATATGTTGCCGAGCATGTTGCCGAAATCCTGGAAAACGCCGGTTTTACCACAGATGTGCAGCACGGGCCGGAAGCGAACGACGTACCGCAGCAGGACAGTACCTGGTTAATTGTCACCTCCACTCACGGTGCCGGTGATCTCCCCGAAAATATACAGCCGTTCGCTGATGCCCTGCGTGAGCAGCAGCCTGATCTCAGTTCCGTCCGTTACGGGGCTATCGGGATCGGCAGCAGTGAATATGACACCTTCTGTGGTGCAGTCCGTACACTGGACGCTCTGCTCACCTCTCTGGGTGCGAAAAAAATCGGTCAGTCACTCGAAATAGATATTCAGAAACACGAGATTCCTGAAGATCCGGCTGAGATCTGGATCGAAGAATGGAAAAATTTACTCTGATTTGCTGATAAAAACAGCAATCAACTGTGGATAACTCGGGGATCAACTTGCGATAAACCCGTAGTTATTCACTGTATAAGATCACTCTCCGTCAGGCCCTGTGAATAAGTACCCGTTTTGATCCCAGCTTATACTGAACAGGATCAACGGTACTTCACAGGAAATGATCCTTTACAGTTTTATGATCTTTATGGGGATTTAACACTTATCCACAGAGGATCGCGATCCTAATAAAAGATCTAATAAAGAGATCTTTAAATAAAAAGATCTTTATATAATTACCTGCGTCTTTACCGCTCATGGTCAGACGGCAAGAGTTGAGTTATATTCTCTCCCCCGATGCGCTACTGCATTTTGTAATGAAGGTTTAACATGTTTTATCCGGATCATTTTGACGTCATTGTTATCGGCGGTGGCCACGCCGGTACTGAAGCTGCAATGGCAGCGGCACGTATGGGCCGTCAAACACTTTTACTGACTCACAATATCGACACTCTGGGTCAGATGTCCTGCAACCCTGCTATCGGTGGGATTGGTAAGGGACATCTGGTTAAAGAGATCGATGCACTCGGCGGACTGATGGCACATGCCACTGACCGTGCCGGTATTCAGTTCAGAACCCTGAACGCCAGCAAAGGACCGGCAGTTCATGCCACCCGTGCTCAGGCTGACCGCGTGCTTTACCGTCTGGCAGTGCGCACCGCACTGGAAAACCAGCCTAACCTGATGATTTTCCAGCAGCCGGTTGAAGATCTTATCGTTGAAAACGATACCGTTACCGGTGCAGTGACCCGGATGGGACTGAAATTCAGAGCCAAATCGGTTGTACTGACTGTCGGGACATTCCTGGACGGCAAAATTCATATCGGACTGGAAAACTACAGCGGCGGCCGTGCCGGTGATCCGCCATCAGTCTCACTGTCACACCGTCTGCGGGAACTGCCGCTGCGTGTCGGCCGTCTGAAAACAGGAACACCGCCGCGTATTGACGCCCGGACCATCGATTTTGCTCAGCTGACACCACAATTCGGTGACAACCCGATGCCGGTATTCTCCTTCATGGGCAGTGCGGATGAGCATCCTGAACAGATGCCGTGCCATATCACGTACACCAATGAAAAAACCCATGAAGTGATCCGCAATAACCTCGATCGCAGCCCGATGTATGCCGGTGTGATCGAAGGGATCGGCCCGCGTTACTGCCCGTCCATTGAAGACAAAGTGATGCGCTTTGCGGATCGTAACCAGCATCAGATCTTCCTGGAGCCGGAAGGGCTGACCAGCAATGAAATTTACCCGAACGGTATCTCCACCAGCTTACCGTTTGATGTGCAGATGCAGATTGTTCACTCGATGAAAGGCATGGAAAACGCGCGTATTGTGCGTCCGGGTTATGCTATCGAGTATGATTTCTTTGACCCCCGCGACCTGAAACAGACTCTGGAAAGCAAATACCTGCACGGCCTGTTCTTTGCCGGACAAATCAACGGCACTACCGGTTACGAAGAAGCGGCTGCCCAGGGGCTGCTGGCCGGTCTGAACGCCGCCCGCTATTCTGCCGATCAGGAAGGCTGGTTCCCGCGCCGTGATCAGGCGTATATCGGCGTGCTGGTGGACGACCTGTGCACACTCGGCACCAAAGAACCGTACCGGATGTTTACCTCACGGGCGGAATACCGTCTGATGCTGCGTGAAGACAACGCAGATGCCCGTCTGACCGAAACCGGCCGTGAACTGGGGCTGGTGGATGACGCACGCTGGGCACACTTCAGTGAAAAAATGGAGCTGATCGAGAAAGAGCGTCAGCGCCTGAGAGATATCCGCGTCCACCCGCAGTCCGAAAGCGTGAAAGAGATCAACGCGATCCTGAACACTCCTCTCTCCAAAGAAGCGACCGGGGAAGATCTTCTGCGCCGTCCGGAAATGGACTATAACCGTCTGATGACCCTGAGTGATTTCGCGCCGGGGGTTAATTCACCGGCAGCGGCACAGCAGGTGGAAATTCAGGTGAAATACGAAGGGTATATCTCCCGTCAGCAGGACGAAATTCAGCGCCAGCTTCGTAATGAGAACGCCACACTGCCAGTTGATCTCGATTACAAACAGGTGAGCGGGCTTTCCAACGAAGTGGTGGCAAAACTCAACGACCACAAACCGACCTCTATCGGCCAGGCATCGCGGATCTCCGGTATCACACCAGCTGCTATCTCTATCCTGCTGGTTTGGCTGAAAAAGCAGGGCCTTCTGCGGCGGAGTGCGTAACGGATGAGTGATTTACAGCAACAACTTTCCGCGCTGCTGCGCAGTGCGGATATCCGGCTGACCGATCAGCAGAAACAACAACTTACCGGTTATGTGGAGATGCTTCACAAATGGAACAAAGCCTATAACCTGACGTCTGTCCGCCAGCCGGAACAGATGCTGGTGCGTCATATCATGGACAGTATCGTGGTCGAACCGCATCTGACCGGCCGCCGGTTTATTGATGTCGGCACCGGCCCCGGGCTTCCCGGCGTGCCGCTGGCGATTGTCCGCCCGGACTCTCACTTTGTCCTGCTCGACAGCCTGGGTAAGCGTGTACGCTTCCTGAAACAGGTACAGCATGAACTGGGGCTGAGCAACATCGAACCGGTTCAGAGCCGCGTGGAAGAGTATCAGGGCGAACCATTTGACGGGGTTATCAGTCGTGCATTTGCATCACTGGATGATATGCTCAGCTGGTGTCATCACCTGCCGGTACCGGAAACCGGGCGCTTTTTTGCACTGAAAGGCAGTGTGCCGGAAGAGGAATTAACCCGGTTACCGGAGGGGATTTCTCTCGTCAGTGTTGAAAAACTGGTCGTGCCGCAACTTGACGAGCAGCGCCATCTGGTGATTCTTAAAGCAAATTGAGTTTGCTGTACGTCAAAAAACAGAAATATTTTTAAGGGGACGGAGTCAGCGCATTTTCTGCACCGTCCCTTTGTTTTGCCGGAGACGAAAATAAAATGCGTAACGGGGCCGTTACAAAGTGACAACGGCAGATTGGTTACTTTCCGGTAAGTTTATCTGCGAAAAATTTCATGCCGGATCGTTTTTACTGATAACGCATTATTTCAAAATTATTTATTTTATTTAAAATTAATCTGTAAATATCAGTTAAATGTTTATTTTTTTAATTAACTGGTTGATAGATATTGCTATTTTTACAACCGCTGATCGCTATAAAATGTTAATTCAACTAATGTATTTTATGTTATGTGATTTTTGTCACGTTTCAGAAATGAGTTGCACGTCGTATTCCGAGGTAGGGTAGACTCTATTTTTTGTACGATTTGTGGCGGCGGCAAAGAAATTAAATTTTTATTCACTTTTTCGCTACTTATTGATTGAAAACAATCTGGCTGCCCGTATAATTTGCACGTTTTTGTCTCTTGACACTCTCGCTCAAAGGCAGTTTTATACATCATTCAGTAAGCCTGACCCCGGAAGGTGCACACGGAGAAACTAAATGTCATGTCTGTCTCCCTTTTCAACGGAAAATTGACCAAAAAACTGTTGTTTTTGCAGTTTATGACGTTTGTTGTTCTTAGTGCGCTTTTTTGCATAAAAAGTATCGAGTGGGGTGCTTCCGCGCTGGCCGGGGGAGTTGCCGCATGGATACCGAATGCGATTTTTTTGCTGATCAGTAACCGGCAGAAAGCGCATGAGGAACCGCAGTCGTACCGGATTGCATGGTTTTTTGTGGTAGGGGAAGGGTTTAAAGTTATCTTCGCGATAGCGATACTGATGATTGCTTTAGGAGTGTTTAAAGCGGCAGTTGCACCACTGGTCTTGACCTATTTAGCGGTGCTTTTCGTGCAGATTATCGCACCGGCCGTGCTAAGCGGTTAGCGGTTTTAACAACAAAGGGTAAGAGGCATCATGTCTGCATCAGGAGAAAGTTTAACCACAAAAGAGTATATCGGTGGCCACCTGAATAACCTTCAGCTGGACCTGAATACTTTCGAGTTGGTCAATCCCCATGCGAACGCGACTCCATCTTTTTGGACGCTGAACATTGACTCCCTTTTCTTCTCAGTCGTATTAGGTATTTTCTTTTTATGGCTTTTCAGAAGGGTGGCAAAGAAAGCGACAAGTGGCGTTCCCGGGAAATTTCAGACTGCGGTAGAAATGCTTATCGGCTTCGTTGACAGCAACGTCCGTGATATGTATCACGGCAAGAGCAAGGTTATTGCACCTCTCGCATTAACTGTGTTCGTGTGGGTGCTGCTGATGAACGCACTGGACTTATTACCAATCGACTTCATTCCGTATATCGGTGAACACATCCTCGGTTTACCTGCGCTGCGTATCGTTCCGACCGCAGACGTAAGTATCACACTGTCGATGGCGATTGGTGTATTCGTTCTTATCCTCTTTTACAGCTTCAAGATGAAAGGCGTGAAAGGATTTGCAAAAGAGCTGACATTACAGCCTTTTAATCATCCGTTATTCATTCCTGTCAACCTGATTCTGGAAGGGGTAAGCCTGCTGTCAAAACCTGTTTCCCTCGGTCTGCGACTGTTTGGGAACATGTATGCAGGTGAGCTGATCTTCATTCTTATTGCAGGTCTGCTACCGTGGTGGTCACAATGGTTACTGAGCCTTCCGTGGGCGATTTTCCACATACTGATTATTACGTTACAAGCCTTTATTTTCATGGTTCTGACGATCGTCTATCTGTCGATGGCGTCTGAAGAGCATTAATTTTATTACCAATAACTGTGATTTAACTGAAACAAACTGGAGACTGTCATGGAAAACCTGAATATGGATCTGCTGTACATGGCTGCCGCTGTAATGATGGGCCTGGCGGCTATCGGTGCTGCGATCGGTATCGGCATCCTCGGTGGGAAATTTTTAGAAGGCGCTGCACGCCAGCCGGATTTAATCCCTCTGCTGCGTACTCAGTTCTTCATCGTAATGGGTCTGGTTGACGCCATCCCGATGATTGCTGTGGGTCTGGGCTTGTATGTAATGTTTGCGGTTGCGTAGTGATACGGCCACTCCCGGATATTTACATCAACTCAATTAGATAAAGAGGTATTGTGCTGTGAATCTTAACGCAACAATCCTCGGCCAGGCCATCGCGTTTGTCCTGTTTGTTTTGTTCTGTATGAAGTATGTATGGCCACCGATCATGGCGGCCATTGAAAAACGTCAGAAAGAAATTGCTGACGGTTTATCTTCCGCAGAACGTGCTAAAAAGGACCTGGACTTAGCGCAAGCCAATGCGACCGACCAAATGAAAAAAGCGAAAGCGGAAGCATCTGCCCTGATCGATCAAGCGAATAAACAACGCGCTCAGATCATCGATGAGGCAAAAGCAGAAGCGGAAGTTGAGCGTAGCAAAATCATAGCACAGGCGCAGGCGGAAATTGACGCCGAACGCAAACGTGCTCGTGAAGAGTTACGTAAACAGGTCGCCATTTTAGCTGTCGCGGGTGCCGAGAAAATTATTGAACGTTCCGTGGATGAAGCTGCTAACAGCGACATCGTTGATAAACTTGTCGCTGAACTGTAAGGAGGGTGGGGCATGTCAGAAATCGTTACTGTAGCTCGCCCCTACGCCAAAGCAGCTTTTGACTTTGCTGTGGAAAACCGGGCCGTTGAAAAATGGCAGGATATGCTGGCATTTGCCGCTGAAGTGACACGCAATGAGCAGATCGACGATCTGATTTCCGGTTCTTTTGCTCCGGAAACCCTGGCTCAGGCGTTTATCACTGTTTGCGGTGAGCAGATTGACGAGCATGTTCAGAACCTGGTTCGTATCATGGCTGAGAATGGTCGCTTAGTGACCCTGCCGGAAGTTAGCCGTCAGTTCGCAACACTGCGGGCTGCGCTGGAGTCAACTGTTGAGGTTGAAGTCACTTCAGCCGGCGAACTCAATGAACAGCAGCTGGCGAAAATTTCTGCAGCGATGGAAAAACGTCTGTCACGCAAAGTTAAGCTGAATTGCAAAATTGATAAGTCAGTTATCGCGGGGTTTGTATTGCGCGCCGGTGACCTTGTCATCGACAACAGCATTCGCAATCGACTCGAGCGTTTAACCGACGTCTTGCAGTCTTAAGGGGACTGGAGCATATGCAACTGAATTCCACCGAAATCAGCGAACTGATCAAGCAGCGCATTGCTCAGTTCAATGTCGTGAGTGAAGCTCACAACGAAGGTACGATTGTCTCCGTCAACGACGGTATCATTCGTATCCACGGTTTAGCCGAAGTTATGCAGGGTGAGATGATCTCTCTGCCGGGCAACCGTTATGCTATCGCACTGAACCTGGAGCGCGACTCTGTTGGTGCGGTTGTGATGGGTCCTTATGCCGACCTGGCAGAAGGCATGAAAGTCAAATGTACCGGTCGTATTCTGGAAGTGCCGGTTGGCCGTGGCCTGTTAGGCCGTGTGGTCAACACCCTGGGTGAGCCTATCGATGGTAAAGGCCAGGTTGAGCACGATGGTTTCTCACCTGTCGAAGTTATCGCACCGGGTGTTATCGACCGTCAGTCCGTTGATCAGCCTGTACAGACCGGTTATAAGTCTGTCGATGCGATGATTCCAATCGGCCGTGGTCAGCGTGAGCTGATTATCGGTGACCGTCAGACCGGTAAAACCGCACTGGCAATCGATGCAATCATCAACCAGCGTGATTCCGGCATCAAATGTATTTACGTCGCAATTGGTCAGAAAGCGTCCACTATTGCTAACGTTGTCCGTAAATTAGAAGAGCACAATGCGCTGGCCAACACAATCGTTGTGGTCGCGAGTGCGTCTGAATCTGCGGCACTGCAATACCTGGCTCCGTATTCCGGTTGTGCAATGGGTGAATACTTCCGTGACCGCGGTGAAGACGCGTTAATCATTTATGATGACCTGTCAAAACAAGCGGTTGCTTACCGTCAGATCTCCCTGCTGCTCCGTCGTCCGCCTGGACGTGAAGCATATCCCGGTGACGTTTTCTATCTGCATTCCCGTCTGCTGGAACGTGCTGCGCGTGTTAACGCGGAATATGTGGAAGCGTTTACCAAGGGTGAAGTGAAAGGCAAAACCGGTTCTCTGACCGCGCTGCCAATCATCGAAACTCAGGCAGGGGACGTATCAGCGTTCGTTCCGACTAACGTTATCTCCATCACTGATGGTCAGATCTTCCTGGAATCCGCGCTGTTCAACGCCGGTATCCGTCCTGCGGTTAACCCGGGGATCTCCGTATCCCGTGTGGGTGGTGCAGCACAGACCAAGATCATGAAAAAACTGTCCGGTGGTATCCGTACCGCTCTGGCACAGTATCGTGAACTGGCGGCGTTCTCACAGTTCGCATCTGACCTTGATGATGCAACCCGTAAACAGCTTGACCACGGTCAGAAAGTTACCGAGTTGCTGAAACAGAAACAGTATGCACCAATGTCAGTGGCACAACAGTCTCTGTCACTGTATGCAGCTGAGCGTGGTTACCTGGAAGATATCGAAATTTCGAAAGTCGTGCCGTTTGAAGCTGCTCTGATTGGCTACGCCACTCGTGAACATGCTGATCTTCTGAAAGAAATCGACCAGACGGGTAGCTATAACGATGATATCGAAGCGAAGTTGAAAAACGTGCTCGATACCTTCAAGGCGACTCAGTCCTGGTAATACTAAACGGCCTGTGTGAACAGTACAGGCCGTCTGGTTCATGAGGAGAGCAAATGGCCGGCGCAAAAGAGATACGTTCTAAGATCGCCAGCGTACAAAATACGCAGAAGATCACTAAAGCGATGGAAATGGTCGCGGCGTCCAAAATGCGTAAAACGCAGGACCGCATGGCGGCCAGCCGTCCTTATGCAGAGACCATCCGCAGTGTGATTGGTCACATTGCATTAGGTAATCTGGAATATAAACATCCATACCTCGAAGAACGCGAGGTTAAGCGTGTCGGGTACCTGGTTGTTTCTACCGACCGTGGTTTGTGTGGTGGTTTGAACATTAACCTGTTCAAGAAGCTGATTGTCGAAATGAAAGACTGGTCTGACAAAGGTGTTCAGACTGATCTGGCTCTGATCGGGTCCAAAGCAACATCATTCTTCTCCTCTGTGGGCGGGAATGTGGTTGCTCAGGTAACCGGCATGGGGGATGACCCGTCGCTGGCTGACCTTATCGGTTCGGTAAAAGTCATGCTTCAGGCCTACGACGAAGGTCGTCTTGACAAGCTGTACATTGTAACTAACCGGTTTGTGAATACCATGTCTCAGGTTCCGACCATTGTTCAGGTTCTGCCGTTACCGCCAAGCGATGACGAAAACCTGAAGAAGAAAACCTGGGATTATTTATACGAACCTGATCCTAAAGCGTTACTGGATTCCCTTTTACGGCGCTACATCGAAGCGCTGGTATACCAGGGCGTTGTGGAAAACCTGGCCAGTGAGCAGGCCGCCCGTATGGTTGCAATGAAAGCTGCAACTGATAACGGCGGTAACATGATCAAAGAGCTGAATTTAGTTTACAACAAAGCGCGTCAGGCAAGCATTACACAAGAACTCACCGAGATTGTGTCCGGTGCTGCCGCGGTTTAACACCCGGGTTTTACGAATTACGTAGAGGATTCAAGATGGCTACTGGAAAAATCATCCAGGTTATCGGCGCCGTTGTGGACGTCGAATTTCCTCAGGATGCAGTACCGAAAGTGTACGATGCGCTTGAGGTAACAAATGGTAAAGAAAAACTGGTGCTGGAAGTTCAGCAGCAGTTAGGCGGCGGGGTTGTCCGTTGTATCGCTATGGGTACATCTGATGGTCTGAGCCGTAATCTGGAAGTAACCGATTTAGGCCACCCGATCGAAGTCCCTGTCGGCGTGAAAACCTTAGGACGTATCATGAACGTTCTGGGTGATCCGATCGATATGAAAGGTGACATCGGCGCAGAAGAAAAATGGTCTATTCACCGTGCTGCACCAACATACGAAGAACTGTCTAACTCCCAGGAACTGCTGGAAACAGGTATCAAAGTAATGGACCTGATCTGCCCGTTCGCGAAGGGTGGTAAAGTCGGTCTGTTCGGTGGTGCGGGTGTGGGTAAAACCGTAAACATGATGGAACTGATCCGTAACATCGCGATCGAGCACTCCGGTTACTCTGTATTCGCAGGGGTCGGTGAGCGTACCCGTGAAGGTAACGACTTCTATCATGAAATGACAGACTCCAACGTTCTGGACAAAGTATCACTCGTGTACGGCCAGATGAACGAGCCACCGGGAAACCGTCTGCGCGTTGCTCTGACCGGTCTGACCATGGCGGAAAAATTCCGTGATGAAGGCCGCGATGTACTGCTGTTCGTTGATAACATCTACCGTTATACCCTGGCCGGTACTGAAGTATCCGCGCTGTTAGGCCGTATGCCTTCAGCGGTAGGTTACCAGCCGACACTGGCGGAAGAAATGGGTGTGCTTCAGGAACGTATCACATCGACCAAAACAGGCTCTATCACGTCTGTACAGGCCGTTTACGTCCCTGCGGATGACTTAACTGACCCGTCTCCTGCAACCACGTTCGCCCACCTTGATGCGACCGTCGTTCTGAGCCGTCAGATTGCGTCTCTGGGTATCTACCCTGCGGTTGACCCGCTGGATTCCACCAGCCGTCAGCTTGACCCGCTCGTTGTTGGTCAGGAGCACTACGATGTTGCCCGTGGCGTACAGTCAATCCTCCAGCGTTATCAGGAACTGAAAGATATCATCGCAATCCTCGGGATGGATGAGCTGTCAGAAGAAGATAAACTGGTTGTTGCACGTGCCCGTAAAATCCAGCGCTTCCTGTCTCAGCCGTTCTTCGTGGCAGAAGTCTTCACCGGTTCACCGGGTAAGTTCGTTTCCCTGAAAGACACTATCCGTGGCTTTAAAGGTATCCTGGAAGGTGATTACGATCATCTGCCGGAGCAGGCGTTCTACATGGTTGGTACCATCGAAGAAGCTGTGGAAAAAGCGAAGAAGATTTAATCCGGTTGACAGGAGGCTGATATGTCTGCAATGACGTTTCACCTGACGGTAGTAAGTGCCGAAAAACAACTGTTTAAGGGCTTAGTCCAGAAGATTCAGGTGACAGGCAGTGAAGGTGAGCTGGGTATTTACCCGATGCATACCCCGCTGCTGACTGCCATAAAACCGGGCATGGTACGGATTGTTAAGCAATTTGGCGAAGAAGAGCTTATCTACCTTTCAGGCGGAATGCTCGAAGTACAGCCAAACGGCGTTATCGTACTTGCGGACACGGCTATCCGTGCAAACGATCTGGATGCTGCACTGGCGATGGAATCAAAACGCCGCGCGGAAGAAAACATCCGGAAAGCACATGGTGACGTGGATTATGCTCAGGCATCAGCCGAACTGGCAAAAGCAATTGCAAAATTACGTGTAATTGACGAGTTAGCCAAGAAGATGATGTAACCGAGGCAGTTAAAATATAAAAGCCAGTCAGTATCCGCTGACTGGCTTTTTTGCGTTGCGAAATATGTGGTATTTTTTTGTGTAAAAAGGTTTACTTGGCACTCTAAAAGAGGAGCGATCAGATTTCTTATGTCTACGAATGCTAAAAGTGTGGTAATTCTCGCTGCGGGTAAAGGTACCCGGATGTACTCCGCGCTGCCTAAGGTATTACATCACCTGGCAGGCAAACCGATGGTTCAGCATGTGATTGATACTGCCCTTTCACTGGGCGCACAGAATGTGCATCTGGTTTACGGACACGGCGGTGATTTATTACAGAATACGCTGTCGGATCAGAATCTGAACTGGGTTTTACAGGCAGAACAACTGGGAACCGGGCATGCGATGCAGCAGGCTGCACCTCACTTTGCCGATGACGAAGATATTCTGATGCTGTACGGCGATGTTCCGCTGATCGCGGCTGAAACCCTGGAACGCCTGATGGCGGTCAAACCGGAAGGCGGCATTGGCCTGCTGACGGTGATCCTGGATAACCCGGCGGGTTACGGCCGCATCATCCGTGAAAACGGACTGGTGACCGGGATTATCGAACAGAAAGATGCCTCTGAAGAGCAGCAGAAAATCAAAGAAATCAATACCGGTATTCTGGTTGCCAATGGTGGTGATCTCAAACGCTGGTTAGCAAAACTGAACAACAATAATGCGCAGGGTGAATTTTATATCACCGATATTATTGCCATTGCGCATCAGGAAGGACGTCGTATTGAGACGGCTCATCCGGAAAAACTGAGTGAAATGGAAGGGGTGAATAACCGCCTTCAGCTCGCGGCGCTGGAGCGTATTTATCAGCGTGAACAGGCTGATCGTCTGTTGCTCGAAGGTGTGATGATTCTGGATCCGGCGCGTTTTGACCTGCGCGGCACTCTGACACACGGCAAAGATGTCATCATTGACGTGAATGTCATTATCGAAGGCAATGTGACTCTCGGTAATAATGTGGTAATTGGCGCCGGTTGTGTGCTGAAAGATTGCGTTATCGGTGATGGCTCGGTGCTCAGCCCGTATACCGTGGTGGAATCATCTGAAATGGCCCGCGACTGTACTGTTGGTCCGTTTGCCCGTCTGCGTCCCGGCTCTGTGCTGGCAGACAAAGCCCATGTCGGCAACTTTGTTGAAATGAAGAAAGCGACACTCGGCGTCGGCTCCAAAGCCGGACATCTCAGCTACCTGGGGGATGCGGAAATCGGTAACGATGTGAATATCGGTGCCGGAACCATCACCTGTAACTATGATGGTGCAAACAAATTCAAAACGGTAATCGGCGATGATGTTTTTGTCGGCTCTGATACTCAGCTGGTGGCACCGGTCACTATCGGGAAAGGCGCGACCGTCGGTGCCGGTACAACCGTAACAAAAGATGTGGGTGATAATGAACTGGTGATAAGCCGGGTCAGACAAACCCAGATTTCCGGCTGGAAACGTCCGGTAAAAATGAAAAAGTAAATACAATAATAACCCCATATCTACACAGCCCGGGGACACGGCAACGCCGTAAAAACAATCAGGCAGGACATCGTTAAATCAGGAATTTACAACTATGTGTGGAATTGTTGGTGCAGTAGCACAACGTGATATCGCTGAAATTCTGTTAGAAGGGCTTCGTCGTCTGGAATACCGCGGGTATGACTCTGCCGGTATGGCGGTTGTGGACAGCGAAGGGCACCTGACCCGCCTGCGTGAAGTCGGTAAAGTGAAAATGCTGGCGGAAGAAGCAGAAAAAACGCCGGTTTCCGGCGGCACCGGTATCGCGCACACACGCTGGGCAACGCATGGCGAGCCTCTGGAACGCAACGCACACCCGCATGTTTCCGGAAATATCGCCGTTGTTCATAACGGTATTATTGAAAACTACAGTGAATTACGGGAATTACTGAAAGGCCGCGGCTATCAGTTCACTTCCGACACTGACACTGAAGTTATCGCACACCTGGTGAACTGGGAACATTCACAGGGCGGTACGCTGCGTGAAGCCGTACAGCGCGCTATCCCGCAACTGCGCGGTGCATACGGTACGGTGATTATGGATTCCCGCACACCGGAACTGCTGGTTGCTGCCCGTTCAGGCAGCCCGCTGGTGGTCGGCCTGGGTGTCGGTGAAAACTTCCTCGCCTCTGATCAGCTGGCGCTGCTGCCGGTTACCCGCCGCTTTATCTACCTGGAAGAAGGGGATATCGTCGAAATTACCCGCCGTCATGTTCATATTTTTGACCGCAATGGTGATGAAGCAGAACGCGATGTGATTGAATCCAACGTTCAGTATGATGCCGGTGATAAAGGTATTTACCGTCATTATATGCAGAAAGAGATCTATGAGCAGCCGCTGGCCATCAAAAACACGATGGAAGGGCGTCTGCGCAATGAAACGGTCGAATTCAGCGAGCTGGGTGAAAAAGCCCGTGATGTGCTGTCCGGTATTGAGCATATCCAGATTGTTGCCTGCGGTACGTCATTCAACGCCGGGATGGTCTCCCGCTACTGGTTTGAAGCTCTGGCAGGTATACCGTGTGATGTGGAAATCGCCTCTGAATTCCGTTACCGCAAACCGGCCTGCCGTAAGAACAGCCTGCTGATCACCATTTCACAATCCGGTGAAACCGCAGATACCCTGGCGGCACTGCGTCTGGGTAAAGAGCTGGGCTATCTGACTTCTCTGGCTATCTGTAACGTTGCCGGTTCATCACTGGTGCGTGAATCTGATTTTGCTGTGATGACCAAAGCCGGGACTGAAATCGGTGTGGCCTCCACCAAGGCATTCACTACTCAGCTGACTGTTCTGCTGATGCTGGTGGCTTACCTCGGCCGCCTGAAAGGCAAAGGTGAAGCGCTGGAGCACAGTATTGTGACTGCACTGCATGCGCTGCCGAGCCGTATTGAGAGTATGCTGTCTCAGGATAAAGTCATTGAGCAGCTGGCGGAAGATTTCTCAGACAAGAGCCACGCACTGTTCCTGGGCCGCGGGGATCAGTTCCCGATCGCGGTGGAAGGCGCGCTGAAACTCAAAGAGATCTCCTATATCCACGCAGAAGCCTATGCCGCCGGTGAATTAAAACACGGTCCGCTGGCACTGATTGACGCGGATATGCCGGTCATTATCGTGGCACCAAACAACGAACTGCTGGAAAAACTGAAATCCAACATTGAAGAAGTCCGTGCCCGTGGTGGTCTGCTGTATGTCTTCGCAGATAAAGACGCCGGTTTCAGCGACAGCGAAAATATGAAAATTATTCCGCTGCCGTATGTGGAAGAGCTTATTGCTCCAATCTTCTACACCATCCCGTTACAACTGCTCTCTTATCACGTTGCCTTAATTAAAGGTACTGATGTGGATCAGCCGCGTAACCTGGCGAAATCAGTGACGGTTGAATAAGCTGAGCCTGATTTAGTTTCAGATAATTAATTAGTAAAGCCCGGCGCGTATCACCGTGATACACGCCGGGCTTTTTCTATCCCGCCATTCTCATCCTTAAGAAAAACAACATCATTATTTGACTAATAATCATATTTATAAACTAAATGTGATTAGGTTCACTTACTTATCAGTAATAGAATTTGAATTTATTTCTTTAATAACCAATTATATAGAAAGCCAAAAGAAAAAATAAATTAAGATTCAGGCACTAAAAATATCGCAAAATACCAATACTGGAGTAAGTTATGCTTAAACATATCAGTATAAGAACCGTCATTGTCGTCTTTCTCATCTGTAATTTCACTACAATTAATATTATCTTTCTCTTGCCCCTGTCCGCACTAATTAAATTAGTAATGCTTAATATTGTTAGTGTTTTTACGTTCGCCTGCTCATGGTTTTACATTACGAAGTATCTGGTTATGCCGATCAATGCCGTGAAAAACAGTATTGATGAGGTTAACGCCGGTAACTTGTCGGTGCGGATCCCGGTATTTGGTAATAACTGTGCCGGACGCCTGATCCCCGGGGTGAATCAGCTGGCGGAAAGCCTTTCTCTGCTGGTCAGTGAAATTCGCAGCTCATCAGATTCCGCATCTGTGTTGTCTGAGCAACTGGCAATGCGCAGTTTTGAGCTGTCTGCCAAGACGGAGCAGCAATCAGCCATGCTGGTGGAAACAGCGGCCAATATGGAGGAGATTGCCGCCGGGACTAAAAATAATGCGGAGAATACGGTGCTGGTCAGTGAGCATGCACAGGAAGCAACGGTGTTTGCCGGACATGGCGGTAAGCTGATGGAGGAAGTGGCCACCAATATGCATTCTATTAATGAATGCACCAATAAGATGACTGAAATTATCACCCTGATTGATTCCATTGCCTTCCAGACCAACATTCTGGCGCTGAATGCCGCTGTAGAGGCCGCCCGTGCCGGTGAGCACGGCAGAGGGTTTACTGTTGTGGCCGGTGAGGTCAGAAATCTGGCTCACCGCAGTTCAGAATCAGCGAAAAATATTAAATCCCTGATTGCGGTGACAACCGATAATGTTAAGCAGGGAGAGGATATTGTTCACCGCGCCGAAGTGAATATGAATAAGATTGTTGAGGGTGCGGAGCGGGTAAACGGCCTGATGGCGCAGATCTCTGTTTCCACACAACAGCAGCAGCAGGGGATTGAGCAGATAGCAACGGCCCTTTCCGAGCTGGAACAGGCAACTCAGGGCAGTGTGATGATCGCCGATGAGCTTGCCGGTTCTTCTGATGCGCTTAAGGCTCAGGTTGCGGATTTACAGTCACGGACACGGGATTTCCGCCTGACGAATCACACCGCTGCTCAGCCACACAGCAAACCGGCATTAAACACCGGTAAACGGGTTGCGCGGTTTGCCGCATCAGCTCAGGCATGATTGCCGAAAACCTGAATTGCCTGCTGTAATCGCGAGGAGCGCCGTGTCAGTTCAGAGGTGGCACCGGTGACATTATTGACCATTTCAGTATTGTTGCCGGTCATGGTGCCGATACGGGCGACGGATTCATTGATAAGTTCCAGTGCCTGAGTCTGTTCTTTGGTGGCAAGACCGATTTCATTGATCATGGATGACATTTTCAGCACATCGGTGACCATTTCCCCGAGCTGGGTTTCGGTCTGCTCTGCCATTGTCACGCCGGTGCGGACATTGGCCGCGTTTTTCTCAATCAGGGTTTTTATCTCTTTGGCGGCAGAGGCGGAATGCAGCGCCAGGTTGCGCACCTCTGCGGCCACAACAGAAAAGCCCCGTCCGGCATCCCCTGCACGGGCGGCTTCCACCGACGCATTCAGCGCCAGAATGTTAGTCTGAAAAGCAATACGGTCAATCACACCGATGATATCAACAATCTGATTATTATCCGCAGAAATGGTATGCATCATATCGATGGTTTTCTGCATAGTTTCGTTGCTTTGTGTTGCGCTGTTACTCGCATTACCGGCGATATTCATCGTCAGATAAACACTCTCGGCAGTCTGCTGCACCGCACTGCTGATTTCCTCAATGGCGACTGCGGTTTGCTGCAGATGGGCGGATGCCTCTTCAGAGCGGGTATGCAGCGCGGTGGTTTCCTGTGAAACCCGCTGGTTGATAGCGCGGATCCCGGCAACCTGTGTGCTGACATCATCCACCAGCGAGTTCAGATTAAGCCCGGATTGATTCACCAGGCGCATCAGTAATCCGATCTCATCAACCCTGTCCATATGCACCGGATCCGGTTTCCGTCCGGAAACGACTTTTTTCATCTGTGACAGCAGTAATTTAACCGGCTGAGAGACTTGTGACTGAAGGTAAACCGACAGCAGAATAAATAAAGCCGCCACACCGCCCGCCTGAATAAACGGATTTAACGGTGAAAATACCAGAGCCAGGGTTAATAACATTACAGTTAATAAGGAATAATTAATCCGCTGCCCGACCGGCAGCCATTTCAGTAATGATAAAAATGCCAGTTTACCTTTACGGATAATAATACCTTTAAAAAGACGATATCCGTTTAATTTATTACTCTTTAACCTGCTGTAAAGTGAGGCGCTTTTTTTTATTTCATCACGGGTTGGTACTGTCCGGACAGAAATATAGCCTGTCAGTTTTTTATCGTGCCAGACCGGGGTGACATTTGCCCGCACCCAGTAATGGTCGCCGTTACGGCAGCGGTTCTTGATAATACCTGTCCAGCTGTCACCCTGCTGCAGGGTATACCACATATCGGCAAAGGCTGCCGGGGGCATGTCCGGGTGGCGGATAATATTATGAGGCTGTCCGGTTAATTGCCCTTCCTCAAACCCGCTTGCGGTAATAAATGCAGAGTTTGCATAGGTTATATGGCTCTGAGTGTCAGTGGTTGACATTAATATTGCATTATCGTTAAGCGAGTATTCATGCTGTGTGACAGGTATGTTGTTTTTCATGATAACCCCGGGTGATATAAAATAATTAACAAATAGCCCTCCGCACTGTAAAAAAACAGTACAGAATGGTTGTTTTATTTTTTGGCTAATATATTAGCAATTGACCGGGAAATATAGATTTTTTTATTTTTAAAAATTATTTTTTGTCATGAAAATGAAACAATTTAAGCGATCTTTAATTATTAAATTAATATTATGGTTGTTCTTTTTTATTGATGTGACAACGGTTTTTATGTTATTCGTTTTTTATATCGGATAGGAATTTTAAATTTAAATAAATCTCAGTTTCGGAATTTTTAAATCATTACTTAACCGTAATTTTCAGTCAAGACAATGGCGGCATTTTTAAGGTAAATGTGTACCGGTTATCTGGCCGGATGATCCGGAATGTGGCGCAGCGTCATTTCGGCGATATTCAGTGATTCCGGCAGAGCGATACGGTAAGTGCAGAACACTTTTCTCAGGTTCATGTCCACAACGACGGTGTCGGGTGGGCACCACACCAGTAATTGAGGTTATCCGGTGTCTGCGGCGGGTGTGATGACACCGGGTCATTATCCCCGGCGTACTCTGCCCGTCCCTGCCAGGTCCGGCCGAAAAAACCGAAACCGTCCGGGCGGAGTATCTGACTGATATGCTCTGCCGGGATATCCGGGGATTCTATCTGATGCGCCGGTAACTGTGTTTTATCACACTGAGCCAGAAATTCCGCCGGATACCAGCCCATACCAACCGGGTTTGCCGGAGAGGTAAAAACCGTATCACCGGCGCTGTATGTACCGCCGGAGGCATGCTCATAACGGATATCAAGATAACTGATCGGTTCAGATTCTGTGAGAAACCACTCGTCATCCTCCTTTACCCAGTAACGGGGACCGAATATGCGCAGGACTTTCTGATATTTTCCGATCTGAATACCGACATCAAAAACCGGAACCGGATTATTTTCCGGGACAAATGCTGTGGCGTTAATGACAATATCAGTTTTTGGTTTATAAGGGGCTAAATCACTTTCGTATTCAATACTGGTATCAACCATTTCATTGTAGCTGACATCCGTATAATTCAGCAGGGATTGTTCCGGGGAAATAACAAGCTGGCTCTGTCCGTCACGGTTATTTATCCGGATATCATAGGTAATACGTGATGCAACGATATGAAATGTATCATATTGCTGATTATCGCTGTCATAATTCAGCGCCGGAAAAATAGTGTGGTTGATAAAATTCATGACATTAGCCTTTATAACAGATAAAAAATCACAAAAATACGCAATTTCCCTCAGGCTGATGTAATACAAGGCAGATATAATAATATCCTATGTATAAACACGATATTTTTACGGATTCAGCCGGTTTTTAATATCGCTAATGTAGTCTTTTTCCGGGAAAAGAATATAAGAGTTAGCCGATATTCTTTTTATTATTTACCGCCCGCACCGCAGGCGGTAAATAAAGGTTTATCAGCCGGAAAAATTGAGACAGGCTGCGCCCCGGGCGCCGCCGGAATCTCCGTAGCGGGCTTTATGAATGGCGGGCAGTGAGGCAACGCCATAGAGATACTGCGGCAGGTATTCCGGCAGCAGGCGGTAAATATCCTCAAACTGTGATAATCCGCCGCCGATCACCAGCAAATCAGGATCAAAGACACTCAGCACATTTCCCAGATAGTGCGCGAGCAGCGACATATACCGCTCAACGTGCAGTTTTGCATTATGATCACCGTCGTAGTAACGGGCGATAATATCAACTGCACTGAGCTTTTCGCCGTAAAATGCCGTGAAAATCCGCTCAAATCCGGGGCCGGAAAGATAAGTTTCAAAACAGCCGGTTTTTCCGCAGCCGCAGAGGGTCTCCGGAACCTGATGCCCGAGAAGCTTATCCCCTTCCAGCGTCATATTGATGTGGCCGATTTCACCGGCGATCCCGTTTTTCCCCGGTAACACGGTGCCGTTAATCACAAAGCCGCCGCCGACACCGGTACCGAGGATCAGCCCCAGTACTGTCGGATAGTGGCGGAATGCCGGATCCCAGGCTTCGGAGAGTGCAAAGCAGTTGGCGTCATTTTCAATTTTTACCGGGCGCTGCAATATGGTTTCCAGATCATGACGCAGCGGCTGATACTGAGCGGCAGGCACATTGGTGGTAAACACCGTTCCTTTTTCATGATTCACAATGCCGGGAACGCCGATACCGATTTTTCCTTTGCATCCGAGTTCGCTATCCGCCTGTTCTGTCAGCTGTCTGAATGCTTCAAGCAGCGCGGCGTAGCTCTCTTTCGGTGTCGCAATACGCTTTTGCCAGACCGGTTCCAGTGCTTCATTAAAAACGGCAAGCTCAATTTTCGTCCCGCCCATATCAAAACCGTAATACATGATGATTCCGCCCTGTTCTGATCACTGTTGTGTTATCCCCAGCATAAAGCACCGGCAGCCGGATGAGAACCCGTCGTCTGATATAAGTTCCGCTTCTGAACAGCGGGGGATCATCAATAAATTCACTTGCACCGTTATTCATATTTTGTCAGGTTAAGAGTATTGCAAACGCAGTTCAGATGAGAATAAAAGGAAACATCACGATGAAAAATGTGGGATTTGTCGGCTGGCGCGGGATGGTGGGGTCTGTGCTGATGCAGCGCATGACAGAAGAGCGGGATTTTGACGGGATCCGTCCGGTATTTTTCTCAACCTCGCAAAGTGGCGGGGAAGCGCCGTCATTCGGCGGGCACCGCAGCACGTTACAGGATGCATTTGATATTGATGCACTGCGCGCGCTCGACATTATTATCAGCTGCCAGGGCGGCGATTACACCAATGATGTTTATCCGAAGCTGCGTCAGAGCGGCTGGGACGGCTACTGGATTGATGCGGCATCAGCACTGCGGATGAATGATGACGCCATTATTATTCTCGACCCGGTGAACGGTAAGCATATAGAAGAAGGGCTGAACCGCGGCATTAAAACATTTGTCGGCGGTAACTGTACGGTCAGCCTGATGCTGATGTCCCTGGGCGGCCTGTTTGAGGCGGATCTGGTGGAGTGGGCCTCTGTGGCAACCTACCAGGCGGCATCCGGTGCCGGTGCGCGTCATATGCGTGAATTGCTGGTGCAGATGGGGGCACTGAATGCCCATGTGGTGAAAGAGTTACAGGACCCGGCCTCCGCGATTCTGGATATTGAACGCAAAGTCACTGAATTTACCCGCAGTGGTGCATTACCGGCGGAACAGTTCGGTGTACCGCTGGCCGGGAGCCTGATCCCGTGGATTGATAAGCAGCTGGATAACGGCCAGAGCCGCGAAGAGTGGAAAGGGCAGGCTGAAACCAACAAAATTCTGTCACGCGGTCAGAATATTATTCCGGTGGATGGCTTGTGTGTCCGTATAGGCGCTCTGCGCTGCCACAGCCAGGCATTTACCCTGAAACTGAAGAAAGATCTGCCGGTTGCGGAGATTGAGTCTCTGCTGGCAGCTCATAATGAGTGGGTTCGCGTGGTGCCGAATGATCGCGATATTACCGTGCGTGAGCTGACCCCGGCGGCGGTTACCGGCACACTGAAAACGCCGGTCGGGCGCATCCGTAAACTGAATATGGGACCGGATTATATATCTGCGTTTACTGTGGGTGACCAGCTTCTGTGGGGTGCCGCAGAGCCGTTACGCAGAATGCTGAATATTTTACTGAAATAACGACAATAATCTAAATACAGATAATAAAGCAGGCCCATGTGTTGATTTTTTCGCATGGGTCATTTTTTTTGTTTGTGTTTTGCTTTTTTTGCAGAATCTGCATCTTCTCACTGACTGAACCGGTTAAATAACCGGATGTGTGTGTTTTCTGCAACTGAAAAATGTCTGTCAGGTCTATATTACCGGAATTATTGATACACTCCGTTTATTGTTTGTTATTTGCGCAAAATGCACCGGTAACATTTCGTTCCTGTCCCGTTTTTATTTTATTGTTAAAACTGTACACATAATATGTTGTATATCCCCGGGGCTGTTTTATAGCAGCTATTTAATCTTTCTGAGAATTAAAATCCGCGTCAGCAGCCGGAGAGACTGACTTAATGTTTATATTTAGTTGTATGTTTTAAATCACCCGCTGTATCTGTCCCTTTCCTGTTTTTTTGTCTGCTGTTCCCGGCGCTGTAAAAATGGCTTGATTCGGGTAATAAAAAAAGGCGCTGATTTCTGATCCTTCGTACCACCCGCTTTTTCCTGTCATTCATTCTTCTTTCGTTAATTTTAGTCTGTGAGTTTCTTATATAAACACATCCGGATTTCACAAAACCGTAACGAAATAAATAAATGTTTCTTTTGTGTTAATCCGGTTTTTTATTAACGGAATTTATTTATTATCGCAATGGTTAAATCAGATCACATAAGAAAATATAATTATTAACCTGTTTTACGGGTTTGAAAATTACACATTTCATAAGCTAATATACTTAGGTTGCTTCACTGAATGCATATTTTCAGCAGGAGATATCCTGTTTTTCCGTAAACTCCCGTGTTCAGAATGACAGCAGCGTTAATTAATTTTAACTATCAATAAGTGATCTGAGAAGGAGGTTTTATGTCTCTTCATGCAGTGAAAGGTAAAAATAGTTCAGAATTTATTGATATTTACGCATCACCGGACTCGGATGCAAAACTCCCTAAATACAAAATGCCGGACGACAGCAGTGACCCGCGAATTATTTACAGTGTGGTCCGTGACGAATTACTGCTGGATGGTAACTCCCGTCAGAATCTGGCGACATTTTGTACAACCTGGGTTGAGGATGAAGTCAAACAGCTGATGACCGACAGTGTCGATAAAAACATGATCGACAAAGACGAATATCCGCAAACCGCAGAAATTGAAAGCCGCTGTGTGCATATTATTGCCGACCTGTGGAATTCCCCGCAGGCACAGGAAACTATCGGCTGCTCTACCACCGGCTCCAGTGAGGCGGCAATGCTCGGCGGGCTGGCAATGAAATGGCGCTGGCGTAAAAACCGAGAAAAACAGGGGAAAGAGACCGGTAAGCCGAACCTGGTAACCGGCCCGGTACAGGTGTGCTGGGAAAAATTTGCCCGCTATTTTGATGTGGAACTCCGGCAGATCCCGCTGGAAGGCGATGCCCTCGGTATGCAGCCGTCTGATCTGCGCAAATATTGCGATGAAAACACCATCGGCGTGGTGGCGACACTGGGGGTCACGTTTACCGGAATTTATGAACCGGTGGCGGAACTGGCAAAAGAACTGGATGCAATACAACGGGATACCGGTTTTGATATTCCGCTGCATGTTGATGGTGCCAGCGGCGGGTTTATCGCGCCGTTTATCCAGCCGGAACTGGTGTGGGATTTCCGGATTGAGCGGGTGAAATCCATTAACAGCTCCGGACACAAATACGGCCTGTCACCGCTGGGTGTCGGCTGGGTGGTCTGGCGCAGCAAAGAAGACCTGCCGGAAGAGCTGGTTTTCAATGTCGATTATCTCGGCGGCAATATGCCGACATTTGCACTGAACTTTTCCCGTCCCGGCGGGCAAATCATTGCACAGTATTATAATTTCCTGCGTCTGGGACGCGCCGGTTATACCAAAATTCAGCAGGCGTGTGCAGATACTGCGCAATGGCTTGCGGATGAACTGAACAAGCTGGGGATTTTCGACCTGGTGTATGACGGCCGCGGTGCACTGCCGGCGGTGGCTTACAAGCTGAAACCGGGCGTGACACAGTTCAATCTGTATGACCTTTCCGACCGCATCCGCACACGCGGCTGGCTGATAGCCTCTTATCCGCTCCCGGCGGACAGAGAGAAAACCGTTGTTCAGCGCATTATGATCCGTCACGGCGTCAGCCGCGACCTGGCCGCGTTGTTGCTGGATGATATTAAGCGGGCTATCGATCACTTCAGACAAAACCCGGTAGTGAACTCGACTGCCAAAGCCACCTTCCATCACGGTTAATTTTTACACAATGACCTCCGGCCGGTATCAGCGGCCGGAGGATCTCACTCATTATCCTCCGGGGTGCTTTTATGACTGATACTTCAACTAAAAAACCGTCTTCCGGTGCAGCAAAACTGACTGTCGGCACACTTATCGTCATGAATATTGTGGCGGTGGTGAGCCTGCGCGGTTTGCCTGCCGAAGCGGAATACGGTCTCAGTGCGATTTTTTATTATCTGTTTGCGGCAGTGTTTTTCCTGATCCCGGTATCACTGGTTGCTGCTGAACTGGCCACCGGCTGGTCAGAGAAAGGCGGGGTGTTCCGCTGGGTCGGCGAGGCGTTCGGGCCGCGTCTGGCGTTTCTGGCGATGGCGATGCTGTGGATTGAGGTGACGGTCTGGTTCCCGACCGGGCTGACATTCGGGGCGGTATCACTCGCCTTTATCGATCCGCATCAGACATTCGATGAAGCGCTGGCGGCGAATAAATTCTTTGTGCTCGGTATTGTCCTGTTTATCTACTGGCTGGCGACCTTTATTGCCTTTAAAGGCGTGGGCGCGTTTGCCCGGGTATCAAAATGGGGCGGGATTATCGGGACGATTGTTCCGGCGATCATTCTGATTGTACTTGGTTTCTCCTACCTGTTCAGCGGCCAGACGCCGCAGATTGACCTGGCGTGGGATCAGGTTCTGCCGGATTTCTCAAACTTCGATAACATTGTGCTGGCGGCCAGTATTTTCCTGTTCTATGCCGGTATGGAAATGAACGCCATTCACGTAAAAGACATTGATAACCCGACCAAAAACTACCCGAAAGCCATCATTCTGGCGGCGGCGGGTACGGTGGCTATCTTTGTGCTGGGTACGCTGGCGATCGCCTTTATCATTCCTCAGTCCGATATCAGCCTGACCCAGAGTCTGCTGGTGGCTTACGATGACATGTTCAAATGGGCACACATTCCGTGGATGGGGCCGATTGTCGCCGTCATGCTGGCTATCGGTGTGCTGGCGAGTGTGGTGACCTGGGTTGCCGGGCCGTCTTCCGGTCTTCTGGAAGTGGCGAAAGCGGGCTATCTGCCGCACTGGTTCCAGCATACCAACAAGAACGGGATGGCAACACATATCCTGCTGGTACAGGCTGTGCTGGTCTCTCTGCTGGCGGTGCTGTTTGTGGTGCTGCCGTCCGTGCAGGCGGCTTATCAGATCCTCAGTCAGCTGACGGTTATTCTCTATCTGATTATGTATATGCTGATGTTCAGCGCCGCGATTTACCTGCGTTTCAGTCAGCCGCAGCGCGCCCGCCCGTACCGGATCCCGGGCGGTAATGCGGGGATGATTATCCTCGGCGGTATGGGGCTGCTCGGCTCATTAACCGCGTTTCTGTTCAGCTTTATCCCGCCGGCTCAGATTGCGGTCGGCAGCCCGGAAGTGTATGTGGGGGCGCTGATCGGACTGACCGTTCTGTTCGTTCTTCTTCCGTTTGTTGTTTATCAGATCCGTAAACCCGGCTGGCGTGATCCGGACAGTGATTTCGCACCGTTTACATGGGAAAACAAAGGAAAAGCATCATGACAGATTTAACAGCAATCAAACAGGCGGTGACCAATGCCTGGCAGCAGTTTCATCAGGCTCCCGGCGGTGCGAATGCGGATTATATTCCGTTCCTGGCTAATATCCCGTCCGACCTGGCGGCGGTTGCGGTAGTCACTGCTCAGGGCGATATTATCAGCAGCGGTGATGCTGATTACCGGTTTGCCATCGAGTCAATTTCCAAAGTCTGCACGCTGGCACTGGCGCTGGAGGATATCGGCCCGCAGGCGGTTCAGGATCAGATTGGTGCGGATCCGACCGGGCTGCCGTTTAACTCTGTGATGGCGCTGGAGCTGCATAATGATAAGCCGTTGTCGCCGCTGGTGAATGCCGGTGCGATCGCGACCGTCAGTGCGGTTACCGCAAAATCTGCCGATGAACGCTGGCAGCGCATCCTGACCATGCAGCGCCGTCTCGGGTCGGAGAATATTGCTCTGTCGGACGAACTGAATCAGTCAGAGCAGACCACCAATTTCCATAACCGGGGCATATCCTGGCTGCTTTACGCCGCTCAAAACCTCTATTGTGACCCGATGGAGGCCTGTGATGTGTATACCCGCCAGTGCTCCACACTGCTGACCACCAAAGAGCTGGCCACAATGGGCGCGACACTGGCCGGACACGGCAAAAACCCGGTGACCGGTGAGCAGGTGCTGAACCCGGCACATACTCCGTTTATCCTGGCAGAAATGACCATGGAAGGGCTGTACGGCCGCTCCGGTGACTGGGCATACACAGTCGGGTTACCGGGCAAAAGCGGGGTCGGCGGGGGGATCCTCGCAGTGGTACCGGGTGTGATGGGGATAGCGGCATTTTCACCGCCGCTGGATGATGACGGAAACAGTGTCAGAGGCCAGAAAATGGTGGCTTCGGTTGCCGCCGCACTGGGATATAACCTTTACCGGTGATCCCGCTGATAACGATAACGCCCGGGCTTCCGGGCGTTATCAGATATAAATAAACACCAGCGGCAGCACATGTTTTATTTCAGGAGCGGGTTATGAAGCCAGTGTCATCAGAAAAGCCGTTAACGTTGTTACAGGTTATTGCGCTGGGGATCGGCGCAATGGTAGGTGCCGGGATTTTTGCCCTGCTGGGGCAGACGGCACTGATTATGCAATCTGCAACATGGATTGCCTTTGCCTGCGGCGGTCTGGTTGCGTTATTTGCCGGTTATGCCTATGCCCGGTTATCCGCCTGTTATCCCTCGCCGGGCGGTATTATTGATTTCTTCCGGCTGTCATTGCCCGCCGTGCTGACGATCGCCTTATCCTTTTTGTATCTTGTCACGCTGATCCTGACGGTGGCGATGGTGGCAAGGGCGTTCGGGGCTTACGCCGTTCAGCTTTTTCATCAGGGAAATGAATCGGCCTTATTACCGGAAGTGTATACCGCGTTTATTATCATCGCGGTTGGTCTGATGAATATCACCGGCAGCCATGCTGTCGGTAAAGTGGAAGTCCTTCTGGTAGGCACCAAACTGGTGATTATTATCGCCCTGGTGGCGACGGGCGTATTTACTGTGGATACAACACTGCTGAATATCAGCTCGTTTTCCGGAGATACCCTTTTTTCCGCCGTCGGGCTGACGTTTTTCGCCTATGCCGGGTTCGGCATGATGGCAAATGCCTCAGACAAAGTGGCAGACCCCGGCCGGGTGATGCCGAGGGCATTTATGATCGCCATTTTATTCACGATTGTACTGTATATCAGCCTGGCGCTGGTATTGCTCGGTAATCTCTCGCCGTCTCAACTGGTCCGTTATGCGGATACCGCTGTGGCTCAGGTGGCTTATCCCGTATGGGGAAAAACCGGTTTTGTGATTGTGGCCGCCGCCGCGCTGCTGGCGACAACATCCGCCATTAATGCCACCCTGTTTTCCGCCTTCAATATCACCGACAGAATGTGCAGCACCGGTATTCTGCCGGATTCCTGGGGCAAAACGGTATTCCGGCAGGGAACAACAGTGAATATTCTGCTCATTCTGCTGACACTGCTGCTGGCGCTGTTCCTGAATCTCAGTGATCTGGCCAATGTCGCCAGTTTTACGTTTCTTCTGTGCTATCTGATGGTGCTGGTGGTGGCGTGGCGTCAGAGCGCAGTTATCCGGGCATCAAAACTCATTACCGGGACCGGGATTGTCCTTGTCACCGCTGTATTGGCTGGTTTTGTGGTGACGTTGCTGAGCGGAGGATTTATTTCTGTCAGTGTGATTGCCGGGGCCCTTATTCTCTGTCTGTTTGCCGGTTATCTGCGGAAACGGAGCCGGAAAGATGAATGAATGGCTCGATAATATTCTTCTTAATTATGTGACTTTTGTGTCGCTGTTCAGTCCCCCGGCAACTATCACCGCCGCCACGATTATCCTTGGCCGGATTGACCGGAACATATTGTGGCAAATTGCCTGGAAAATTGCGGCGGGATACACGCTGGTCATGCTGGTGGTTATCTGGCTGGGGAACTGGCTGCTGACGGCTCTCGGGCTGAGTGCGGATGCCCTGACCGTCACCGGCGGTATTGCGTTACTGGCACAGGGATGGCCGATGCTTATCCGCGGGGTGAAAGAGGAGCACAGTGATATTCCGGTCAGTGTGACCCCGCCGAAAGATATCATGCGGCTGGCAATGGTACCGCTGCTTTTTCCGCTGTCGATGGGCGGCGGCACGATAGCGGTCGGGATTTCGCTGGCCGGACACAGTGATTCCCTGTCCGGGCTGATACAGCTTTCTGTTGTGATCCTGCTGATGCTGCCCACTATTGCGCTGACTTTTCTCGCAACCGGGCCGCTGCACGGGCGTTTATCCCCGGGGGTGATGGACACCCTGGCGCGGATCTCCGGCATTATTCTGGTTACACTGGCGATTCAGTTACTGGTTTCGGGAATGGTCGGTCTTATCACCACGAATCTGAAGCATCTTACGGGGTGATAAAAAATAAAGCCCGGAAAACCGGGCTTTATGGGGTCTCAGAGAGAGGAAAAAATTATACGTCGATGTTTGCCGCTTTCAGGGCATTCTCTTCGATAAAGGCACGGCGCGGTTCAACATCATCACCCATCAGTGTGGTGAATAACTGATCCGTTGCAATTGCATCTTTTACCGTGACCTGCAACATACGGCGGGTTTCCGGGTTCATGGTGGTTTCCCACAGCTGTTCCGGGTTCATTTCACCCAGCCCTTTATAGCGCTGTACAGCCAGACCACGGCGTGATTCTTTCATCAGCCAGTCCAGTGCCTGCTCAAAGTTGCTGACGTTCTGACGGCGTTCACCACGGACAACATAAGCACCTTCTTCAATCAGACCACGGATAAGCTCACCCAGTTTGGAGATACGGGCATATTCGCTGCCGTGAACAAAATCGAAATCCAGATTGTAGTCAGTATCCACACCGTGGGTACGGATAGTCAGTACCGGCTCAAACAGCTGGCGCTCTTTGTTTTCCGCAATACGGTAGCTGTAGGTGCTGCCGTGCTCTTCATGACGGGTCAGGCGCTCTGTCAGGCTCTGTGCCCAGGCTTCCACCTCGGTTTTGTTCAGCAGCGCGGATTCTTCCAGTTTCGGCTGGTAGACCAGGCTGTTTAACAGTGCCAGCGGATAGAGACGCTCTAAACGGCGGATAATTTTGTGTGCGCCGTTGTATTCGTGCAGCAGTTTTTCCAGATGTTCGCCCTGAATCGGAGCTGCATTTTCGTTTACATACAGTGCCGCGCCATCCAGTGCGATAGAGACCTGATACTGCTCCATCGCTTCGTCATCTTTAATATACTGTTCCTGCTTGCCTTTTTTCACTTTATACAGCGGCGGCTGTGCGATATACACATAACCGCGCTCAATGATTTCCGGCATCTGACGGTAGAAGAAAGTCAGTAACAGGGTACGGATGTGTGAACCATCGACGTCGGCATCGGTCATGATGATGATGCTGTGATAGCGCAGTTTGTCCGGGTTGTATTCGTCGCGGCCGATACCGCAGCCGAGTGCGGTGATCAGGGTGGCAACTTCCTGAGAAGCCAGCATTTTATCAAAACGCGCCTTCTCAACGTTCAGGATTTTACCTTTCAGCGGCAGGATAGCCTGGTTCTTACGGTTACGCCCCTGTTTTGCAGAGCCGCCCGCAGAGTCCCCTTCCACTAAGTACAGTTCGGAGAAGGCCGGGTCGCGTTCCTGACAATCCGCCAGTTTACCCGGCAGACCGGCTAAATCCAGCGCGCCTTTACGGCGGGTCATTTCACGGGCACGGCGTGCAGCTTCACGGGCGCGTGCGGCATCAATAATTTTGCCGACAATGATTTTGGTGTCGTTCGGGTTTTCATCCAGATATTCAGACAGCTTTTCGTTCATCAGGGTTTCAACCGCCGTTTTCACTTCGGAAGAGACCAGCTTGTCTTTAGTCTGGGAGGAGAATTTCGGATCCGGCACTTTGACGGAAATGACCGCCACCAGTCCTTCACGGGCATCGTCCCCGGTGGTGCTGACTTTGGATTTTTTATTCAGCCCTTCTTTCTCAATATAGCTGTTGAGGGTACGGGTCATGGCGGCGCGGAAACCGGCGAGGTGAGCACCACCGTCGCGCTGCGGAATGTTGTTGGTGAAGCAGTATACGTTTTCCTGGAAGGAGTCATTCCACTGCATGGAGATTTCCACGCCGATATCGTCTTTCTCAGTGGAGAAATAGAAAACGTTGTTATGAATCGAAGTTTTGGCGCGGCTTAAATATTCCACGAATGCTTTGATACCGCCTTCGTAGTGAAAGTGATCTTCTTTGCCGTCGCGTTTATCGATCAGACGGATCGATACACCGGAGTTCAGGAAGGAGAGTTCGCGCAGGCGTTTTGCCAGAATGTCGTACTGGAATTCAGTCTCGCCTTTGAAGGTGTCCATGCTCGGCCAGAAACGCACGCGTGTCCCGGTTTTATCGGTTTCGCCGACAACAGTCAGGCGATCCTGCGGTTCACCGTGGCGGTAAATCTGCTCGTGAACTTTGCCGTCACGGCGGATAACCAGTTCCAGTTTTTCAGACAGGGCGTTAACAACAGAGACCCCGACGCCGTGCAGGCCGCCTGAGACTTTATAGGAGTTATCATCGAACTTCCCGCCGGCGTGCAGAACAGTCATGATAACTTCTGCGGCGGAGACGCCTTCTTCTTCATGGATCCCGGTCGGGATACCGCGACCGTCATCCTGTACGGAGACTGAATTATCATTGTGAATGGTCACAATGATGTCTTTACAGTAACCGGCGAGGGCTTCGTCGATAGCGTTGTCAACAACCTCGAAGACCATGTGGTGTAAACCGGTTCCGTCATCGGTATCACCAATGTACATTCCCGGGCGTTTACGCACCGCGTCCAGCCCTTTTAATACTTTGATACTTGAGGAGTCATAGGTATTCGACATCAACGTTTCCCGCTCATCTAATCCTGATTATTGAACCTGTATTTTACCTTTTTCCACGACAAAGAGGCGACTGTTTTCATCCGCCATATCACTGACCTGTTCAGGGGTGATGGCACTGACAAAAACCTGTGCCTGTGTGGCTTTCAGCCGGTGAGCCAGTAAAAGACGGCGCCCGGCATCCAGTTCGGAGGCAAAATCATCAAGCAGATACAGGCATTGCTGCCCGCTCTGACGGGTGAAATATTCACCCTGTGCTAACCGCAGCGCGCACATCAGCAGTTTTAACTGACCACGTGAAAGTAAATCTTCCACCGGCACCCCGTCCGCTCTGATCCGTAAATCCGCTTTATGCGGGCCGGAGGCGGTGTAGGTCAGTGCGCGGTCCCGTTCAAACTGGCGCTGCAGAAGCTCTGAATAATCGGTCTCTTTATCCCATCCGCGCTGGAAAGAGACACTCAGCGAAAATTCAGGTAAAAACTGCTGACAGGTCTGCTCAATATCCTGAGCAATCGCTGTCACATAATTCTCCCGCCACTGACTGACCTGCTCAGCAACCGGAATCAGCTGCTGATCCCAGTGGCGGATCTGACCGTAATTCGATACCTGGCGGAGGGCGGCATTGCGCTGTCTCACCAGACGTTTTAAATCACTCCACAGCGCAAAAAATTGCGGTTCATTGTGGAAACAGCCCCAGTCAATATAAGCCCGGCGGAATTTCGGCCCGCCGTTGAGCAGGGTAAAGCCTTCCGGGGTGATAAGCTGCATCGGCAGTAATTTTGCCAGCTCGGCAATTTTATGGCCGTCAGTGCCGTCAATGCGGACCTTGCTGTCACCCTGGCGGTTTTTACTCAGGCCGACGCTGGTGGCCCGGTCTGTCTGTTCCTGCCCGAGTTTGCCGTGCAGGATAAATTCGTCGTTATCATGGCGGATAACACGCCCCGCCTGTACTGAGCGGAATGCCCGGCCGTGGCCGAGTGTGTAAATGGCTTCCAGAACACTGGTTTTACCGCTGCCGTTCGGGCCGACCAGAAAGTTAAACCCAGTGGCCAGCGGTAAATCCGCATTTTCGATATTGCGAAAATCACGGATAAGTAAACGCGAGAGGATCATCGTGTTACAGGCGCATCGGCATCACAACGTAAGCGGCTGCATCACTGGCGTCATCTTCAATCTGCACGCTGGAGGTGGCATCGGTCAGTTTCACCGAGACATCTTCGCATTTCAGTGTGTTAAGAACATCAAGGACATAGCTGACGTTGAACCCGATTTCCATGTCCGTTCCGTCATAGGTGACATCCACGATCTCTTCGGCTTCTTCCTGCTCCGGGTTATTGGCGGTAATTCTGAGCTGATTGTTGCTCAGGTAAATCCGCACGCCGCGGAATTTCTCGTTCGATAAAATCGCCGCACGGGAAAAAGCCTGCTTCAGCATATCACAATTTGCCGTCAGCGTTTTGTCCGGGTTCTTCGGCAGGACACGGCGGTAGTCCGGGAAGCGGCCATCCACCAGTTTGGAGGTGAAAATAAACCCGCCGACATGGGCGCGGATGTTGTTGCTGCCGATTTCGAGTTTCAGCAGGGCATCGCCGCCGTCGAGCAGGCGCATCAGTTCGATAACCCCTTTACGCGGCACGATCACCGAATGGTCCGGCAGTTCCTGTCCGATATCCAGCGAGCAGACCGCCAGGCGGTGCCCGTCTGTGGCGACAGTACGCAGCACAGAGCCGCTGGTTTCAAACAGCATGCCGTTTAAGTAATAGCGGACATCCTGATGTGCCATGGAGAACTGGGTGGATTCAATCAGGCGTTTCAATGTTGCTTGCGGCAGAGAGAAAGTGACATCACTCTGCCAGTCATCCAGATTCGGGAAATCCGAGGCCGGTAAAGTGGACAGCGAGAAGCGGCTGCGCCCGGAGCGGACCAGAAGACGGTCACCGTCAAGCTCAACACTGATTTGCGCGCCGTCCGGCAGACCCCGCCAGATATCCAGGAACTTCCGGGCCGGTACCGTGGTTTCGCCGTTTTCATGCGGCTGGTCCAGCGGAACGGCGGCCATCATTTCCATCTCAAGGTCTGTCCCTGTGAGATGCAGTACGCCATCAGAGACTTTCAGCAGTAAGTTACCCAGAATCGGTAGGGTCGGGCGACCGCCCAACGGACTGCTGACCTGTTGTAAGGGTTTTAACAATTGCTCACGTTCAATGATAAATTTCATAGCGCTATGATGATAATGTCCGGATTAAGTTAGAAAAATCTTCTTTGATGTCGTGGCTTTCCTCACGCAGCTGCTCGATCTTACGGCAGGCGTGCAGAACGGTCGTGTGGTCACGGCCGCCAAAAGCATCCCCGATTTCTGGCAAACTGTGGTTTGTCAGCTCTTTTGCCAGTGCCATCGCCATCTGGCGCGGCCGGGCGACAGAGCGCGAACGGCGTTTGGAGAGCAGATCAGCCACTTTAATTTTATAATACTCAGCAACAGTTTTCTGAATATTATCGATGGTGACCAGTTTCTCCTGCAGTGCTAACAGATCCCGCAGTGCTTCACGCACAAAATCGATGGTAATCGCCCGCCCGGTAAAGTTGGCGTTGGCAATCACCCGGTTCAGTGCACCTTCCAGTTCACGGACATTGGAGCGCAGACGTTTCGCAATAAAGAAAGCCACTTCATCCGGCAGGCGGATGTTGTTTTCATCGGCTTTTTTCATCAGGATGGCGACCCGCGTTTCCAGTTCCGGCGGTTCAATGGCAACGGTTAATCCCCAGCCGAACCGCGATTTCAGGCGATCTTCCACCCCGTTAATTTCTTTCGGGTAGCGGTCGGAGGTCAGGATTATCTGCTGATTACCTTCGAGTAAGGCATTGAAGGTATGAAAAAATTCTTCCTGAGAACGCTCTTTGTTAGCAAAGAACTGAATATCATCTATCAGTAAGGCATCGACAGAACGGTAGTAACGTTTGAACTCTTCAATCGCGTTGTTCTGTAAGGCTTTGACCATATCCTGCACAAAACGTTCTGAGTGCATATAGACCACTTTGGCGTTGGCTTTGCTTTCCATAATGCTGTTGCCGACGGCATGTAATAAGTGGGTCTTACCCAGACCGGTTCCGCCGTATAAGAACAGCGGGTTGTATGCGCCACCCGGGTTATCCGCCACCTGACGGGCGGCTGCGCGCGCCAGCTGGTTCGATTTACCTTCCACAAAGCTGTCAAAGGTGTGTTTCGGGTTAACGTTGGAACGGTAAGCCACATCCGGTTCCGCGCTGTTATCATGCCAGCTCGGGCGCAGTGCGGGGGCTTTTTCCCGCGAAGGCGGCTGTTTCATCGTCCGTGACGGGGGAATACTTCTTTCCGGTGTGCTGACAGCGCCGGCCGGCTTATTACCGACCTCAAAGCGCAGTTGCGGAATTTCGTTGCCGCAGAAATCGGACAGGAGCGCATTAATGTTATTAATGTACTTCTCCCGTACCCAGTCGAGCACAAACCGGTTTGGGGCATAGAGCGCCAGAGTGTCATCACTCAGCTCAGCCTGAAGGGGGCGTATCCACATACTGAATTCTGTGGCAGGTAATTCATCCTGCAAACGGGCAAGACATTGCTGCCAAAGCGAAAGAGACACGGTGAACTCCCCTAAACAAGACCAGTCAAAGAAACAGAATAAGATTTTTCACGCAGACACAGCACATACAGACGAATTGTCCTCTGCATGTTTCAACGGACACGTCAGTGTACAAAAGTGGGGCTGTGTTATGGACGATCATTCCCTGCACCGGCGATCACCGCACGGGTGAAAATGATCGTGACGACGGATCATATCGCAAAAGCGGGACAAGATCCTCATCCTTTTACACAGTTTTCCGGGTTTTTATCCACAGGGGCTGTCAGCCCGTCCGGAGCGGGATTCAGGCCGGAGTATAACGAATCCGGGCAGGAGAATACAGCGGGAAAATCCCGTTTGGGGATAAGTTTTGGTGAATTATCCTCAGGCTGAAAAAACGCATTCAGGATCAGGCGCGCGATCGAATATTCACGGATCGCGGATCGATCCTTGCGCTTTGCCGGGGAGTCCGTATAATCTTGCACCCTGTGCGCGTTATCTGTGTCTTGATGCGGTGATGTGTGCAGGCAGGTTATGGGTAAATGCAATTATGTGCAGAAATCTGTGTTATCGCGCCATCTTTGATTGACGGACAGGCCCGGATTTTATTACAATCTCGCATCTTTCCATATTGATGTTGCGATAAGGCACAGAGGTCAGCCACTTTCCGTGATGACCCTTTCAGCAGAAAGATGAGAATCCGCCGCTGAATTTACTGTTTGCCGATGCGTTTACTGAATCAGTAATAATTTAAAGTTTAGGTAGAAACCGCTATGAAACGCACTTTTCAACCGTCCGTACTGAAGCGTAACCGTTCCCATGGTTTCCGCGCTCGTATGGCCACTAAAAATGGTCGTCAGGTTCTGGCTCGCCGTCGTGCTAAAGGCCGCGCTCGTCTGACCGTTTCTAAGTAATAAAGCTAACCATACGTGGTTAAGCTCGCTTTTCCGAGGGAGTTACGTTTGTTAACTCCCGAGCATTTCAACTTTGTCTTCCGGCAACCACAACGGGCAAGTACTCCTGAAATAACACTTCTGGGACGCCGTAATGAGCTGGAACATCCCCGCATTGGTCTTACCGTCGCTAAAAAAAACGTTAAACGGGCTCATGAGCGCAATCGCATTAAACGGTTAGCGCGTGAATACTTTCGTCTGCACCAACATGAGTTGCCCGATATGGATTTCGTGCTTCTGGTAAGAAAAGGGGTATCGGAGTTGAGTAATCGCGAGATTACGGAAGCATTGGGTAAGTTATGGCGTCGTCACAGTCGCTTGGCGCACGCTTCCTGATCCTGTTAATCAGAGGTTACCAGCTGGTGATAAGTCCGCTGCTGGGACCACGTTGCCGCTTCACACCAACATGCTCGCAATACGGAATTGAGGCATTGCGCAGGTTTGGTATGATAAAAGGCGGTTGGTTAACGGTGAAACGCGTATTAAAATGCCACCCTTTACACGAAGGTGGTGATGATCCTGTCCCACCTAAAAATGATGATAACAGAGAACATTAACGATGGATTCGCAACGTAATCTTCTATTCATCGCTTTGCTACTCGTATCCTTCTTTGCATGGCAGACGTGGGAAAGTGATAAGACACAAGCACTTAACGCGGCTACTCAGGCAACGCAGCAGACGACAACGCCAAGTGGTGAAAGCAGCGGGCAGAACAAATATATTACGGTCAAAACAGATGTGCTGTCACTGAACATCAATCTGCGCGGCGGTGATATTGATGAAGCTGACCTTTTGGCTTACCCGGCAACCTTAAAATCCGCAGATCCGTTCCGTTTACTGGAAACAACACCTGAATTTGCCTACCAGGCAATCAGTGGTTTAACCGGTGTGAATGGTCCGGATAACCCGAATAATTACAAAGATCGCCCGCTGTATACCACTGAAAGCGATACATTTGTGCTGGCGGAAGGCCAGGATGAACTGCGTGTTCCTCTGACTTTCGTTCTGGATGGTGTCACGTATGTGAAAACCTATACCCTGAAGCGCAAAGATTATGCCATCAGTGTTGATTACACCATCAAAAACGACACCTCAGCTCCGCTGGAAATGGCGTTTTTCGGTCAGTTAAAACAATCTGTGAATTTACCGGAACGTCTTAACAACGGCAGCAGCAACTTTGCGCTGCATACCTACCGTGGTGCGGCGTACTCGTCTGAAGACACTAACTACAAAAAATACAGCTTCAGTGATATCGAAGATAAGCCACTGAACATCAACACCAATGTTGGCTGGGTGGCGATGTTACAGCAGTATTTTGCGACAGCGTGGGTTCCTGAGAAAGGCACCACCAATAACTTCTATACGCTGTACAGTGCCAAAACCGGCGATGCATTCATCGGTTATAAGAGTGATGCAATCCGTATCGGGGCAAACAGCGAAGCGAAATATAACGCAACTCTGTGGGTCGGACCGGAACTGCAGAACGAAATGGAAGCTGTGGCACCGCATCTGGACTTAACCGTTGATTATGGCTGGTTATGGTTCATTTCTCAGCCGCTGTTCAAGTTACTGAAGTTTATCCACAGCTTCATCGGTAACTGGGGCTTCTCCATCATCGTTATCACCTTTATCGTCCGCGGTATCATGTATCCGCTGACCCGTGCGCAATACACCTCTATGGCGAAAATGCGTATGCTTCAGCCGAAGCTGAAAGCAATGCGTGAGCGTATCGGTGATGATAAACAGCGCATGAGTCAGGAAATGATGGCGCTGTACAAAGAAGAGAAAGTGAACCCGCTGGGTGGCTGCTTACCGCTGATCATCCAGATGCCTATCTTCCTGGCACTGTATTACATGCTGATGGGCTCAGTGGAACTGCGTCACGCGCCGTTTATCGGCTGGATCCATGACTTATCCGCACAGGATCCGTACTACATCCTGCCGATTCTGATGGGTGCAACGATGTTTGTGATCCAGAAACTGTCTCCGACAGCGGTCACCGACCCGTTACAGCAGAAGATTTTCACCTTTATGCCGGTGATCTTCACAGTCTTCTTCCTGTGGTTCCCGTCAGGTCTGGTGCTGTACTATATCGTCAGTAACCTGGTGACTATCCTCCAGCAGCAGATTATCTATCGCGGCCTGGAAAAACGCGGTCTTCACAGCCGCGACAAAAAATAAGCCCGTGACCGGCGGGGAATCTCTGCCGGTCTTATAGTATTATTTAAAGGCGGTCATATTGACCGCCTTTATTGTTTATCACACGGTGAGAAAGAGAGACATGGTCATGAATAACGCTGAAATTCAGAGCACCGATACCATTGTGGCACAGGCAACCCCGCCGGGACGCGGCGGAGTCGGTATTTTGCGTGTGTCCGGCCCGCAGGCGGCACAGGTGGCTCAGATTGTACTGGGGAAACTCCCGAAAGCGCGTTATGCCGATTATCTGCCTTTCCGTGATGAAACCGGCAAAGTGCTGGACCAGGGGATTGCAATTTTCTTCCCCGGCCCGAACTCCTTTACCGGTGAGGATGTGCTGGAACTCCAGGGACACGGCGGACCGGTTATCCTCGATTTATTGTTAAAACGTATTCTGCTTATCGATAATATCCGTATCGCCAATCCCGGTGAGTTTTCAGAGCGTGCATTCCTTAATGACAAACTGGATCTGGCACAGGCGGAAGCCATTGCTGACCTGATTGATGCCAGTTCGGAACAGGCGGCCCGTTCGGCGATGAATTCATTACAGGGCGCTTTCTCCGGGGAAGTGCATCAGATGGTGGAAGCACTCACTAACCTGCGGATTTATGTCGAAGCAGCAATCGACTTCCCGGATGAGGAAATTGATTTTCTCTCGGATGGTGTGATTGAAGCCAAACTCGATACCGTTATTGCTGACCTGGAACGGGTTCGTTCTCAGGCGCGTCAGGGCAGCCTGCTGCGTGAAGGGATGAAAGTGGTGATTGCCGGGCGCCCGAATGCCGGAAAATCCAGCCTGCTGAATGCTCTTGCCGGACGCGAAGCTGCGATTGTCACTGATATTGCCGGAACCACCCGTGATGTGCTGCGTGAACATATTCATATCGACGGTATGCCGCTGCATATCATTGATACTGCCGGGCTGCGCGAAGCCGGGGATGAAGTGGAGCGGATTGGTATTGAACGCGCCTGGCAGGAAATTGCACAGGCAGACCGCGTCCTGTTTATGGTGGACGGTACCACGGTGGATGAACAGACCCCGGAGCAAATCTGGCCGGAATTTATGTCCCGCTTACCGGCCGGTATCCCGGTCACCATTATCCGCAATAAAACCGATATCACCGGGGAAACCACCGGTATCACAGAGCGGAACGGCGATACGCTGATTAAACTTTCTGCCCGCGAAGGCCACGGTATTGATTTGCTGCGCGATCACCTGAAAACCACCATGGGATTTGAAGGCAACACTGAAGGCGGATTCCTCGCCCGCCGCCGTCATTTACAGGCACTGAACACTGCGGCAGAGCATCTGATCTCCGGTCACGAGCAGTTAGTGGTTGCCCGCTCCGGCGAATTACTGGCAGAAGAATTGCGTCTCGCCCAGCAGGCACTGAGCGAAATCACCGGTGAATTTACCTCCGACGATCTGCTCGGGCGCATTTTCTCGAGTTTTTGTATCGGGAAGTAAGCTGACAAACCCTAACACTGATTCGGTTTAACGACAGCCACATTCACTGCCTGTGCCTTACGCCGGGCAGGTAGTGTAATACAGACCAGACAGGTGAAAATCAGTGCGACTCCGGCCCAGCCGGCGGTGGTGAGTTGTTCGCCGACAATAATGGCGGCGAGTGCGGCGGCGACAACCGGTTCCAGCAGTGTAATTGTGGTGGCGGTACTGGCGGGAATACGTGCCAGTGCATAACCGAAACAGACATAGCCCAGAAACATCGGTACACAAGCCATGTAAATGCCGACTGCGGCGTTCTGCCACGAATCCAGGAATGGTGCGCCGTAAAGTGCTAATACTGGCATCAGCAGTAATCCCCCGATCCCGAAAATACCGCCCATAGCTGCCCGTGACGGAATGTTGCGCTGCATCAGGCGGCGCGCGGCCCAGGAATAAAGCGCATAAGTAAAGGCGGCGAGTAATCCCAGTATGACACCTGTCAGTGTGGCGGATGCATCCGCTGCAGCAATCTGTTCCGTGCCGCCGGAAAGGGAAAGAAGCGCAATACCTGTCAGGCCGAGTACTGCACCGCTCAACCAGCGCAGTGTCATGCGGGCTCCGTCCATGATAATTTCAATAATTGCCGATAAAACCGGTGCCGTTCCGATCGATACTACGGTGCCGATAGTCACCCCGGCCAGTCGCATTGAGCCGTAAAAGGCGAGCGGATATACGGCAACAGCAACGGCACCCAATAACAGCAAATGCCATTGCTGCCGGAAAGTGCCGAGGCTGCGGCGGATCGGTGTGATGGCAATCGCGGCCTGGAGCAACCCGCCGAAACCCATGGCGGCAGCACCGATAGCAACAGGACTGACATCCGGTGCGAAGGTGGCAGAAACCCCGGTGGTTCCCCATAAGAAGGAGGCCAGGATAATGACGGCAATTCCGGCAAAGTGGCCTTTGGGTGTCTGGATCACAGCGCCTCCAGCATGGTTTTTGCCATGGCGGCAGCCTGTAATACCCGTGCCCCGTGCTCTTCCAGCCCGGCGAGTACAATCGCACCTTCCAGTAAGAACGCCAGGTGTGCGGTCAGTTGCTCTGCTTTCGCGGTGTCTTCCGGCAGCAACTGATAAAGGTTCTTGCGGATAATATCAGCTACTTCAGATTTGTGAGCACACACTTCGCGACGTTCCTCACTGCCGGCCGGAAACTCAGCGGCTGCGTTCAGCAGGCCGCATCCCCGGAATCCCCGTTCATAGGCAAACTCAGCATGGTCGTGATAAGCATCAAATACCGCCAGGATCCGCTGTACCGGGGTTGTTGCCTGTTGCAGACGGACATCATATAACGCCAGCCATTCTTCATGCCGCAGCCGGATGTAAGTGGTCACCAACTCAGCTTTGGAGCTAAAATTGTTATACAGACTTTTTTTGGCGACACCGGCCTTTTTGGTGATCGTATCAATACCGGTTGCCGCAATGCCCTCGTTGTAAAACAAGATGCCTGCGGCTTCCAGTAAACGGTCTCTGGCACTGAGCCGGGTCTGTGTTGCGTCGGTGTCCTTCATCCGGAAAATCTCTTGTGTTTAATTAATAGGTAGACCAGTATACCTATTAGCTCTGTGTGCACAAGAAATAATCACTGTCGTGAATACACTCAGCCGTTAAAAACCCTTGTTCAGCTGAAAACGTAATGAGAATGTCACCCTCCGTTTTGCACCTGGTGGCGGCGTACCGACAGCAGCAACCCTGATGACAGCATCCATTGCGGCGTTATCCAGTAATTCATAACCGGAAGAGCGGGTAACGACCGGTGCAAAAGGTTTGCCGTTATCGTCGAGAGAAAAGGAAATGGTGCTGATCCCCCGCTGCCCGGCGCTGCGGGCCCGGCGGGGGTAATGTTTTTGCTCCTCAATTTTTTGCCGCAGCAGGTTAAAGTAATCCTCCTGTGCTTTCCGGTTATCGGCTCCTGCGGTGGCAGAATTTGTCGGGGATACTGCCTGTCCGCCGGACTGCTGCTGTGTGGTTTTATCCTTTCCGGTATCTGCGGTGGTTGCTGTGGTAACCGGTTCTGATTTCTCCGCCTTTTTGTTCACCGCTTTTACTGCCGGTTTTGCTGATGGCGGTTTGGTTGTTTTCTCCGGTGTTTTCCGGCGGGCGGTTGCCAGTTCTGCCTGAGACGGTGATTCCTGTGGTGGTGGTAATTGTTCCGCTTCCGGCTCTGTTTCCTGATATACAGGTGTTGCATTCATCTGAATGGCAACGGAAACCGCTGGTGTTTGTCCCCGGTTATCAATCTGATGCTGTTGCGGGGTGGTCACCGGGGGGCTGCCCGTGATGAGCAGCCCGGCGACGGAGAAACACACACCGATCGCAGCAACAGAAACCATCTGCTGCCACGTTCCGGTTCTTTCCCGGGAAAACAGGAAAGGCGGATGCGGTAATGCTATTGCGCCGTACATAAATCAGAACCTCGCAGAGACATTGAATTTTACGGCCCGGCCCGGTGCAGGCATCATCGACCGGGTGAGCGGGTCGAGGTAATATTCATTGGTCAGGTTGGTGGCCGTCAGTTCGAGGGCAACATCCGGGGTGATTTTATATTTGGCATAAGCATCTACGGTCAGTACTGAATTCCATCGCATCGGGTAGTTATTAAAATTGCTGTATTGGTTAGGGACAATCGTCATCAGGCGTTTCTCCTGGCTGTTTTCCACTGCACTGTGGTAGAGCCAGCGGCTGCCGATTTCTAATGACTCCTGCAATAAACGCCCGCCGAGGTTAAAGGTCACAGAGTAGTGCGGCTGAATTTGGGTGCGCAGGAACCCGCCCGGATAACCACCGTCAATGCATGGCGGAATATCTTTCAGCCCGGTAGGATCCATAAAGGCATGGGATGTTTCATCACAGACTTTATTGGTGAGGTTATAGGTCACCCCCAGATCACTGAAGATCCAGCCATGATCATAACGGGCCTGGATTTCAATCCCTTTCAGGATCTGCTTATCCATCTGTGTAAAACGGAAATAATTATCACGATCAAAGACATTGAGGATATCCGTATGGAAGTAGTTCAGCCGGATATCTGCATGGCGGTCAGCATGAAGCAGTGATTTCCCGTTAAAAACTACACCGTATTCCCGTGTTACCGCACGTTCCGGTTTATAACGGTAACCGATATGCGGGACAGAGGAACCGGAAAACCCGACAGTATCCTCAAACAGGCTCGGCATACGTACGGTTTCCGCATAGCGGCCATACAGACGCAGATCATCAGTCAGATGCACCGAGGCAGACAGCATCGGTGTCCAGGCGCTAGCCTGGCGGCGGGGTTTTTCTTTCCAGGTGTGGGTGACTGCCTGAAGTTCTCTGTCACCGTGCGAAATAGGGAGGCTGCCATACTCATAGAGATAGGTTTCCTGCCCGGTATAGGGATCAATACCCCGTAATGCGGTATCGATATCCGGCCGGTCTTTCTGTTTCAGGCGTCCGTCACTGGTATCCACCGGCCAGAATGCCTGCTCATGTACCATTGGCCGGTCTTTCCGGTTGTTGAGGTAATCACGACGCCATTTTGGGTATATAGACTGAAAAATTTTTCCCCATGTTGCTTGTTTTTCTTCCGGGGTCAGTTCGTGCCACATACCCTGCTGCCGTTTTTTATAAACCTGTGATTCTATTTCGGTCATATTCCGGAAATAATTCAGGTAATAACCGGTAACTTCATAGTTTTGTTTGCAGTAGGGGTCTTTGCGGGCGGCGCACTCATTGGAGAGATCATCCACACTCCAGTATACGGTTTGTCTGCCGCCGGCACTAAGTGACAGCCAGGAGACCGGCTGCCAGTCCAGGCTGACGGATTGCTGATATTCAAAGCGGCGGCCTTTACGGGCGGGAACAGCGAACATAAAGAGTTTATAGTTTTCCAGGCTGGTATTACTGTCCAGATGCTCAAACTGCATATTGGCGGCCAGAGTCACCGACAGTTCCGGGGTAAAAGCAAACTTATTGCTGAAATCCAGCCCGTAGCGCTGATTCTGTACATTCAGGGCAGCGGTGTTAATCAGTGTTCCATCGATTGCCGGGTTGATGGTGTTGATATCCCCCTGTTTATAGCCGTAGTCCATATTCTTCGGGTAACGCGGCCAGCCGCCGCCGGAGTTGGTATTGCTGGTGGTCAGGGTGGTCCACAGGCGGATATCTGCATCAATATAGGTAAAATGTGCCGGTTGGGATTTCAGGTGAAGATAACCGGCCTGTGCATGCAGGTCAGCCAGCGGCCACTGCGGAATAATATTATCCTCAGCGCGGATCCAGCCCAGCCGGGAAGGCATAATATCGCCGAAATCCGAGCGGGTATCGCGCCAGCTGAGTTGCAGCGCGTGGTCATCATTCAGATACCAGGTATTTTTTATCAGCCAGGATTCCGTTTTTGCCGATGTATTGGGAACTTCATTACCCTTGCGGTAAATACGGGACACAAACGGCATATACGGGTCGTAAGTCATATTCGACATTTGCAAAATACCGATATCACTGTCAGACATTTCATCATTATAGTTTTCGCTGTGGCGTTTACCGGCAAAATAGTTTCCCCGGTCGCGGTAAGCATAAGCCAGCAGCAGATCCATATTTTCCTGACGGGTACCCACTGCCAGACGCCAGGCGTAGTCGCTTTTATTCAGTGTGGGGGCATTATCACGATTTTCCGGGGTTAAATGGGTGCCGGGGTCGTCAATGATAAGCCAATCAAATTGCATATTATCCACAAGGCGGTAATCTTCCCCGAGCCCCAGATTGGGTATCCGGGCTTTGGTGGTGTTACTGCTGTTTTCCAGCATCAGTGCAGCACCAAACTGGTCACCGTTTTTCACCACGTCATTGATAGTGAGCGTTTTCATGGCAACACCGCCGCCTACCGACGTTTTCAGGAGCGGGTTAAGGGACGGGCCTTTTTCAATCTCAATTTCACTGATCAGCATCGGGTCAAGGTAGTTACGGTTATTGGCACCGTTATAACCCCGGTACACCGTCACGGCCTGTTCGGTGCCGTCGATGGTGACCGGTACACGGCCCGGCCCCTGTATTCCGCGGATATTGACATCCAGCGCGTTGCCGTTGCGGGCATCACCGCTGAATACCCCGTTGGCGCCTTTGAGAATATCGGCGGCAGAGGCGCCTTTATAGCGCTCTATTTCTTCTTTGGTGAGGATCAGGGTGGAGACATTTTTGTCATAGATTTTATCTTTGGCGCTGTCAGCAGCGGTCTGTTCATTACGGAGCGTAATATCGCCCAGGTGCTGATCTTTTTCCTCTGCCGCCAGTCCCGGCAGCGGGATAAATAACACGGGCAGAAGCAGTGTGATTGTTTTATATGGGTGACCAGATAATGGTGAATGCGAAGACATAACGATTCCCGGATGATAAAAAATAAATAATCAGAAAGGGTTAAAACAGCCGTTCAAAACGCAGCATGATTTCAGTCTGCCGGTAGCTATAAAGCCATGGGACAGAACTGCGGTTGCGGGTGTGGATCAGTGAAAGCTGAGGTGAAATTTGCGCGAATGACGGCGGATAGAGCGCGAGTGTTGTACTGTACTGTCGGGTGAGATCCTCCCTGGCCTGGCGGTGTAACGGATGTGTATGGTGATAACGTTTACGGGTGTAAACGGCATGAACAGACTGGGACACAAAAGGGTGCCACAGATAGGTCAGGCCGGTATGCAGGGCAGCCGTCTGGTAATGTTTATAGGGATCATTTTTTTTGTGGACGGTGGTTTCTGCCTGTAAATACAGCGTGGCTGCCGGATGCGGACGCCAGGTTATCTGTGGTATCAACTGGTATTCAGTGCCGTTATGTGAATGCAGATAAGGCTGATAACGGTGCTGTCGAAGTGCAGCCAATCCGCCGAGAGACCACTCCGGGCTGAGTTGCTGATTCAGATACGTTTGTAAGCCGTAAGCTGAGGAAAAACGGCGCCCGGCGGAAAAATGCTGCTCCAGCAGCGGAGTCAGTTGCCATAAAGTATGGTGATCCTGATAGTGATAACCCGTTTTAGCAGTCAGTGTTAAGGTATTGGCTGCCTGATTCGCGGCATCATACCGGGTGGATACCCGGTAGTGCTGCGTCAGAAAATGGGAGCCGGACAGCGGCGTCAGCCTGCGCAGATCCCAGTCGCTGCGCCATTGTAAGACGGTGTGGGGGATCTGCGGAATAAGGCTGGCGTAACAGGAACCATCGGGGCTGTAGTGCAGGCAGTGTGTTTTCGGCAGTGGAGTCTGATAATAGTTATCCGTGTAATGGCTACCGGCGCTGAGCAGTAATGACCAACTGAGTGCCCGGGTGAGTTCGGTAATGGCGCGGGTAATCTCCGGATAGTGGGGAGAGGTCACCGGCAGGCGCTGGCTCAGTTCCCGGAACAAAAGCAAGGCGTTCCCGAGCTGACGATCAGCCCGGTAGCTGCGGGCCAGTTCCAGTTGTGCGGTAAAGAAATGGGGTTTCTGTTGCAGAATAGTGTTATATAACCGGATTGCAACCCCGGGGCGCTGGTTTAAATAGGCCAGTTTTGCCTGGCTGAAGATTATCAGTAACGGGTCAGCCTGATGTTCCTGCTGATAAACAGATAAGTAATGATAAATTGCTTTGAGGTTATTTTTCTTTAGTGAGAGATATAAATTTCGTGCAGTATTATCATTCTCTGAATGATTATTTTTTTGTATGGTTGCAGATACCGGTAATGAAAAAGCAAGTAATAATAAAAAAAGAATAAATCCGTAAATTAACTTTATCTGCGATGACATATTTATATCCGCTAAACACCAGGAACAGATAATCTGTTCCTGATGAAATGTATCAATAATGAATTAAGACTTGGTTCCGCCGAACGCGATATTCTTCGCTTTATCACTGCTGAACTCAGCATAACCGGCAACCTGCTGTGCATTGTCACCAAAGAAATGCCCGTTGGTCGTACCGCTGACGGCTGTGGTATCGGTACCGGTGGTGCTGACAGATGCGGTTCCATCAAAGGTTGAACCACTGATATCCCCGCTCAGGCTGTAGCTGAGCTCGGTTGAGCTTAGAGAGCCGCTAAAGGTATTGGCATCAAAATCCGTACTGAATGTACCGCTGATCTGTTCACCGCTGCTGTACCCGCTGAGTCCTTTAATGCTGTACTGTGCCGTCCCTTCGGATGGCATGGCGGCGGTAATATCTTTCCCGGCGTAATACACCATATGGGAATCATCGCTGAAATCAGTACCGGAAACCCATTCACCGTAATAAATATCGGCATCGGCTATTTTGGCAAAATTAAAAGAGCCCATACTGCGGTGTGACTGCGGAGTTGAGGTGATAACAGAAACACCGTTATCGTTTGGTGTTGCACGGTTGGGTCCCTGCAGTCCGGCAAAGCTGACTTTGGTTCCGTTGTGCATGCCGGAATAACCAATTCCCGGTTCTCCGCCCGGTGACGGATGCCCCTGACGCTCTGATGCAGCGGTTACGCCGACAGATATATAGTTACTTAAGCCTTCGGCAGATGATGATCCATAGCCCGCATCAGCCTGAGCCTGTACCGCGGAGAATGCGGCACACAGGGTAACCAGTGTCGCCAGCGGGGTTTTCATATTAAATGTATTCATAAACTAAACTCCTTGTAATTTAATGAATGACCGGATGAGTGAAATGCCTTTTTCCGGTATGATTGCCGGAAGCAAATAAACGATAAAGGAGAATGAATTTTCTGTAAATGAGAATTATTATCATTTGTTTGCAATGAGAATAATTTGATTAGAATGCTAATTAAATAACGAATTAAAAAATCACCATTTTTTATTTTTTGTGACAGATTTATTTCAAATATAAGAATGAAAATATGTGATGCACATTCAGAGTTTTTCTGTGCGGTAAACCGGGTTATTAATTCATAAATATCATTAAAAGTGATGATTATTTTTTCTTTTATTGATGGAGCGATTTTAAACGTAATAATAATGTATTTAATTAATGGTTATTATCGCATTTGATTTGGTATTTATGTTTCATACTGTCTGGTGTTTTAAGCTGAACGGATAGTCTGACAATGAAACAAACGCTGATATTTTTGCTGTTAACGGTGCTGGCCTGCGGATCCGCATCGGCCACATGGCCGCAAACCGGGATAAGTGATTTTTCTGAGCGTTATGAGGTGATTACCCTGACACCGGCTATGCCGGTGCCCGGTGCGGTTAATAATGACCCGGCAACAAAAGGCCTGCGGCTGATCGGCCTGCGGCGTGACGGTAACGGGCAGTACACCGAGGTTACGCGCCAGTTTTCCCCCGGAGCGACGAAACACATCCGTTATAAAGGACGGCAGTACCGCGTAGTCGGGGATGTTTACCGTGCAGATAATCTGTCAGATACCGGACGCTGGGATAAAGGGCAGTCCGTGGTGACGGAAGAGTATTACGAGATTCTGGATAAAGACGGAAAACGGACAGGAAAGGGATTTTATTTTTCGTCGCGTGACCGCTGATGTAAGTACAAATAAGGTATCAGCAATAAAGGTTGTATTAAGTTTTCTGCCCGGAAAACCGGTAACATACCGGAATCACCCTGATTAGCGGAGAAGTACATGTCATCAGTCCGGATCCTCAGTGTTGCACAGTGTCATGAATCGCTGCTGGACAGCTCGGAAGCACTGATTGCGGAACAATGGCCGTTGTTTATGTTATCCAGTCCGGTTTCTGACCAGTACTGGGATACACTTTATCGTGAGGAAAATTTGCCTTTTCAGCAGGTTGCGGTTGTAACCATTGCCGGAGAGGAGCAGGTCGTCGGGCTTCTGAGTGCGATTCCGTTTTATTTTCCGGAAGATGCACCGCTGACTGATCTGCCGGATGAGGGCTGGGATGCGGTGCTGACGCAGGGGGCAACCGATACCCGGAAACCGACATTTGTATCCGCACTGTCAGTGACCGTTGACCCGGATTTTCGCGGACGCGGTATCCCTGCACAGCTTATCACCGCGCTGAAAGCGGCCGTTGCACAGGCCGGGCTGAAGGGCGTGGTGGTACCGGTGCGTCCTACGCTCAAGGCACAGTATCCGTTACAGGATTTCGCGGAATATTGTCAGTGGCAGACCCCGCAGGGTGAGCCGTTTGACCCGTGGATCCGCACACATGTCCGGCTGGGCGGGCAGATTATCAAACCGGCTATGCGTTCGATGGATATTACATCCTCCGCTGATAACTGGTCTGAATGGACCGGCATGGCCTTTCCGCACGCCGGTCAGTACATTGTGCCGGGGGCTTTGGTACCGGTTCAGGCCGATCCTGAAACGGACCGGGTCATTTACCATGAGCCGAACCTGTGGATATATCATCCGCTGGCTGAATAGTCAGGGGATCAGCCGTTCAGGGTGGGTATAGATGGTGGCCCGTCCTTTTTTACAGAAGCCGGCCAGTGTCAGGCGGCAGCGTTTGGCGGTTTCAATTGCCAGCGTGGTCGGGGCGGAAACCGCGAACAGAATTTCCGCGCCGCACTGCGCACTTTTCTGCACCATTTCATAGCTGGCGCGGCTGGATACCAGCACCGCGCCATCAGTCCACTGTGCTTTTGCCCGCATACCCAGCAGTTTATCCAGCGCCACATGACGGCCGACATCTTCACAACCGCCCAGTAATTCACCCTGCGGGGAAATCCAGCCTGCGGCGTGAGTGCAGCCGGTCAGCTTTCCGATTTCCTGTACCTGCGGCAGCTGGCTGAGTGCCTCATCGAGATGGTTGAGAGAAAAAGTCTGTGTGAAATCCAGCGGTGTGATCGGGCGGAAAATCTCGCTGATCTGCTCGGTGCCGCAGATGCCGCAGCCGGTGCGCCCGGCCATATTGCGGCGGCGCTCTTTCAGTCCGGCAAAACGGCGGGCGGATAATTCAACGTGGACTTCAAATCCGCCGTGGCAGGCATCCGTAATATCAATCCCGCGGATTTCATCAGCGGATTCAATAATGCCTTCGGAAAGGGAAAAACCGACCGCAAAATCGCCGAGGTTTTTCGGGCTGGCCATCATCACCACATGGGAGATACCGTTGTACACCAGGGCAACCGGTGTCTCTTCCGCGACCCAGTCATTTTCATTATGCCCGGGTTTACCTTTTTGTTGCACATTTGTGAGATGCGCACCGCGAATTAGGCAATTATGTAACGATTCTATGGAATAAATGTCATCCATCAGATGAATTCCTGCGCTTAATAATACATAATAATAGTATGGGTAAAAGTTTACACCATTCCACCAGGCAATGAACCTGATCGCACGCACCACTGTGCGGATAAAAAGAAAGTTCGCTGTGGCTTATTTTGCAGCGGCATAAGAGCAATGTAATAAGGAGATCTCCATGCAAGTCAGCAGAAGGCAGTTCTTTAAGATCTGCGCTGGCGGTATGGCGGGTACAACGGCGGCGGCTCTGGGCTTTGCCCCGGCGGTCGCTATTGCCGGTTCACGTCAGTATAAGCTTTTACGCGCACGTGAAACCCGTAATACCTGCACGTACTGTTCCGTCGGCTGCGGGCTGTTAATGTACAGTCTGGGTGACGGGGCAAAAAACGCCAAAGAATCTATTTTTCACATTGAAGGGGACCCGGATCATCCGGTAAACCGCGGCGCACTGTGCCCGAAAGGCGCAGGTCTGATCGATTTTATCCACAGCGAAAGTCGTCTTAAGTATCCTGAAGTCCGTGAGCCGGGCACCAACGAGTGGAAACGTATCTCGTGGAATGAGGCGTTTGATCGTATCGCCCGCCTGATTAAAGATGACCGCGATACTAACTTTATTGAAAAGAACAGCGATGGCGTTACCGTCAACCGCTGGTTAACCACCGGGATGTTATGCGCATCTGCTGCCAGTAACGAAACCGGATTTGTCACCCAGAAATTCTCCCGCGCCCTCGGCATGCTTGCCGTGGATAACCAGGCGCGTGTCTGACACGGACCTACGGTAGCAAGTCTTGCTCCGACATTTGGTCGCGGTGCCATGACCAACCACTGGGTTGATATTAAAAATGCCAACCTTGTTGTTGTGATGGGCGGAAACGCTGCGGAAGCTCACCCTGTCGGGTTCCGCTGGGCGATGGAAGCCAAAATTCATAACAATGCCAAACTGATCGTTATTGACCCGCGCTTTACCCGTACAGCGGCTGTGGCGGATTTCTACACGCCTATCCGTTCCGGTACTGATATTGCGTTTCTGTCAGGTGTCATTAAGTACCTGATGGAAAATGAAAAAATCAACCGTGAATATGTTGAGGCGTACACCAACGCCAGCCTGATCGTCCGTGAAGATTACGATTTTAAAAACGGGCTGTTCACCGGTTATGATCCTGAAACACGCCAGTACGATAAAACCACCTGGAATTACGAACTGGATGAAAACGGCTTTGCGAAACGCGATACCACACTGCAGCATCCGCGTTGTGTGTGGAACAAGCTGAAAGAGCACGTCAGCCGTTATACCCCGGATGTGGTGACCAATATCTGCGGGACGCCGAAAGAAGATTTCCTGAAAGTCTGTGAATATATCGGCGAAACCAGCGCGAAAGATAAAACCGCCTCATTCCTGTATGCACTGGGCTGGACACAGCACACTGTCGGTGCGCAGAACATCCGTACCATGGCCATGATCCAGCTGCTGCTGGGTAACATGGGGATGCTGGGCGGCGGCGTGAACGCGCTGCGCGGTCACTCCAATATCCAGGGCTTAACCGACCTGGGCCTGCTGTCTCAGAGCCTGCCGGGCTACCTGACGCTGCCGTCTGACAAACAGACGTCACTGGAAAGTTATCTGGCTGCCAACACACCGAAACCAACGGTACAGGGCCAGGTTAACTACTGGGGTAACTATCCGAAGTTCTTTGTCAGCCTGATGAAAACCTTCTACGGCGACAAAGCGCAGAAAGAGAATAACTGGGGCTTTGACTGGCTGCCGAAGTGGGATAAAGGCTACGACGTTCTGCGTTATTTCGACATGATGGATAAAGGGGAAGTGAATGGCTATATCTGCCAGGGCTTTAACCCGTTAGCCTCATTCCCGAACAAAAACAAAGTGGTTAAGGCGCTTTCAAAACTGAAGTTCCTGATCACCGTTGACCCGCTGAATACCGAAACATCGAACTTCTGGCAGAACCACGGCGAGATGAACGATGTGGATCCGGCACAGATTCAGACCACGGTGTTCCGTCTGCCGTCCTGCTGTTTCGCGGAAGAGAACGGCTCTATCGTTAACTCTGCCCGCTGGTTACAGTGGCACTGGAAAGGCGCGGATGCCCCGGGCGAAGCTATCAGCGACGGCGAAATCCTCTCCGGGATTTTCCACCGTGTCCGCAAGCTGTATGAAGCGGAAGGCGGTAAGGTGCCTGAGCAGGTACTGAACATGACCTGGAACTACTTCGACCGCGATAATCCGACACCGGAAGAAGTCGCTCAGGAGAGTAATGGTCTGGCGCTGGTCGATCTGAAAGATGCTGACGGCAATGTTATTGTGAAGAAAGGCGAGCAGCTCACCTCCTTCGCACAGCTGCGTGACGACGGTACCACGGCAAGCGGATGCTGGATTTTCGCCGGCAGCTGGACACCGCAGGGTAACCAGATGGCACGCCGTGATAACGCTGACCCGACCGGGCTGGGTAACACCCTCGGCTGGGCGTGGGCATGGCCGCTGAACCGCCGCGTCATTTATAACCGCGCATCTGCGGACCCGGCGGGTAAACCGTGGGATCCGAAACGTCAGATTCTGGAATGGAACGGCAGCAAGTGGATCGGTATGGATGTGCCGGACTACAGCAATGCCGCGCCGGATTCGGATGTCGGGCCGTTTATCATGCAGCCGGAAGGGATGGGCCGCCTGTTTGCTATCGATAAGATGGCGGAAGGGCCGTTCCCTGAGCACTACGAGCCGATTGAAACCCCGCTCGGCACTAACCCGCTGCATCCGGATGTGGTCTCCAACCCGGCAGCCCGTGTCTTCAAAGATGACTGGGCGCAGATGGGTAAAGCAGCGGAATTCCCGTATGTTGGTACAACTTACCGTCTGACGGAGCACTTCCACTACTGGACCAAGCATTCACGGTTAAATGCTATCACTCAGCCGCAGCAGTTTATCGAAATCGGTGAGCGTCTCGCGAATGAGAAAGGCATTTCCCATGGCGATACGGTAAGAGTCAGCTCCAAACGCGGTTATATCAAGGCGAAAGCAGTGGTCACCAAACGCATCCGTACCCTGGATGTGAATGGTCAAAAAGTGGATACCATCGGTATTCCGATTCACTGGGGCTTTGAGGGTGTGGCGGTGAAAGGCTTTATTACCAACACACTGACACCGTTTGTCGGGGATGCGAACACCCAGACGCCTGAATTTAAAGCCTTCCTGGTTAATGTGGAAAAGGTGTAAGGAGATAAATTATGTCAATGCAATCACAGGACATTATTCGTCGCTCTGCCACCAATTCCCTGACCCCCGCACCTCAGGTGCGGGATTTTAAGGAAGAAGTGGCGAAGCTTATCGACGTGACCACCTGTATCGGCTGTAAAGCCTGTCAGGTGGCCTGTTCGGAGTGGAACGACATCCGTGACAAAATCGGTACCAACGTGGGGGTGTATGATAACCCGCAGGATCTGTCCGCCAAGTCATGGACTGTCATGCGTTTCTCCGAAGTGGAAGAGAACGGCAAATTTGAGTGGCTGATCCGCAAAGATGGTTGTATGCACTGTGCGGACCCGGGCTGTCTGAAAGCCTGTCCGGCAGAGGGCGCAATCATTCAGTATGCCAACGGGATTGTCGACTTCCAGTCAGAGCACTGTATCGGCTGCGGTTACTGTATCGCGGGCTGTCCGTTTAATGTGCCGCGTATCAACGAAGAAGATAACCGCGCTTATAAATGCACACTGTGTGTTGACCGCGTGGATGTGGGTCAGGAACCGGCGTGTGTGAAAACCTGTCCGACCGGGGCGATTCATTTCGGCTCGAAAGAGGATATGAAAGCGCTGGCCGGTGATCGTGTGACTGAGCTGCAAAGCCGTGGTTATGCCAAAGCCGGTCTTTATGATCCGCAGGGTGTCGGCGGTACGCATGTGATGTATGTGCTGCACCACGCTGATAAGCCGCAGTTATATCACGGCCTGCCGGAGAACCCGGAAATCAGTGCTGCGGTGAAATTCTGGAAAGGTGCGTGGAAACCACTGGCAGCAGTCGGTTTTGCGGCGACCTTTGCGGCGGCAATCTTCCACTATGTGGGTATCGGCCCGAACCGGGTATCAAAACGCGAGGAAGAAGAGGCCCTGAAAGATATTCAGGATGTTCCGGCAAAGACTGAGCAATCAGCAGGTCAGGAGGAGCAGAAATAATGCAACAGGATGATCGCGAAAAAATTATCCGCCACAAACCGATTGAGCGTGTGAATCACTGGGCTGTGGTCATTTGTTTTCTGTTCACGGCCATCAGCGGGCTCGGGTTTTTCTTCCCGTCGCTTAACTGGTTTATGAACATTCTGGGTACCCCGCAGTTATCACGTCTGCTGCATCCGTTTACCGGTGTGGTGATGTTCTTACTGTTTGTGTTTATGTTTTTCCGTTACTTTAAACACAACTTTATCAACCGTGATGATATCGAGTGGGCGAAGCAGATCGGCAAAATCATGAAAAATGAGGAAGCCGGTGATGTCGGTCAGTATAACCTCGGTCAGAAAGGGGTGTACTGGGCAGCCAGTATCTGCCTGTTCCTGCTGTTGCTGAGCGGTATCGTTATCTGGCGTCCTTACTTTGCGGAATATTTCTCTATTCCGGTGATCCGTATCGCGCTGCTGGTACACTCCATTTCCGCTATCGGGCTGATTATCACTATTATTGTTCACGCGTATGCGGCAATCTGGGTGAAAGGGTCAGTGCGTGCGATGACGGAAGGCTGGGTAACGCGCGGCTGGGCGAAGAAACATCACCCGCGCTGGTACCGTCAGATTGTGGCAAAAGAGCGCGAAGAGGATAAAAAAGGTCAGTGACCGTTTTTACTATTCTCGTGTGACCATTCAGAAGGCAGGGATTTCCCTGCCTTTTCGACATTTTAAGGCAGCCGGTTCATAATAGGGTTTTACTTGCCGGACCGGCTTATCCTCTCCATATCAGAAGAAGAGCAATATCATGAGTATCCGAATTGTATCCAAAGAAGAGCTGGGACAGGCTCAGAAAAATGAAAAAGGGATTGGCTTTATCCCGGCCGTACTGTTTCCTAATCTGAAGAATCTGTATCAGCGCCGTGCCGAACGTTTTGATGAGCTGGCCAAAGATAACCCGTTTGCGGATTACCTGGAATTTGCGGCTGAAATCACCCGCGCCCAGCAGAAAGCCCTGTATGACAACCCGCTTGAAATGGATATGGATGCCCTGATGGCTGCCAATATGCCGGGCAAAGCCCTGCTCGACTGCCGCACTTTTCAGCGTACTGAACACTGGCGCAAGCTGCTGAAAAGCATTATTGCTGAGTTGCTGCCGGTCGCACCGGATCATGCCCGTCCGACCCTGGAAAACCTGGACAAAGCCTCTGAGAATGAGCTGGAAGACATGGCAACTGCCTTGTTTAATCAGGAATTTTCTGCTGTATCACCGGATAAGTCCGTGTTTATCTGGGCAGCATTATCCCTGTACTGGGCGCAGATGGCGTCGATGATCCCGGGCAAAGGCCGCGAAGAGCACGGCGAACACCGTCAGTTTTGTCCGGTCTGTGCGGCAATGCCGGTCTCCGGCGTGATCCAGATCGGCACCACGCAGGGGCTGCGTTATCTGCACTGCGGATTATGTGAAACCGAATGGCATGTGGTCCGTATTAAGTGCACCAACTGCGAACAGACCCGTGATCTGAATTACTGGTCACTGGAAAGTGAGCAGGCGGCGGTGAAAGCAGAAAGCTGTGGTGATTGCGGCAGTTACCTGAAAATTCTGTCACAGGAAAAAGACGCGAAAGTGGATACCGTGGCGGATGACCTGGCAACCCTGATCCTGGATGCCCGGATGGAAGAAGAAGGTTTTGCCCGCAGCAGTATCAACCCGTTCCTGTTCCCGAATGAATAAGTCAGTGAAGTGAGTCCGCTATGAACGAACGTGCATTATACAGTCAGATACCTGCCATTGACGGGTTATTACATGAAACACCGGTTGCCGCACTGACAGAACAGTACGGACAGACCTGTATCGTCGGTGTGCTGCGGGAGATGCAGGATGATGCACGTGACGCGATCCGTGAGCGGCAGCAGCTGCCGGACTGGCACGGTTGCTGGGCGGATGAACTGTCCCGCCGTCTGGACAGCGATCGGGAAGCACTGCGGCCGGTCATTAACCTGACCGGTACCGTGCTGCACACCAATCTCGGCCGGGCATTACAGGCGGAAGCGGCTATTGAGGCGGTGACCAATGCCATGCGCTGGCCGGTCACGCTCGAATATTCCCTTGATGATGCCGGGCGCGGTCACCGCGACAGCATTGTCGCGGAGCGCCTGTGTCAGCTGACCGGCGCGGAAGCGGCCTGTATCGTCAATAATAATGCGGCGGCGGTATTACTGGTGCTGGCGACGATGGCCGCCGGGCGGGAAGTGATTGTTTCCCGCGGTGAGCTGGTGGAAATCGGCGGTGCCTTCCGCGTGCCGGAAGTGATGAGCCAGGCGGGCTGTCGTCTGGTTGAGGTCGGCACCACAAACCGGACCCATCTGCATGATTATAAAAATGCCGTCAGTGAGCAGACGGCGCTGCTGATGAAAGTCCACACCAGTAATTATCATATTGAAGGTTTTACGGCAGAGGTCTCCGGGCAGGAACTGGCGGAACTCGGCCGGGAATATACTATCCCGTCAGTGATTGATCTCGGCAGCGGTGCTCTGATTGATATGACACAGTGGGGATTGCCGGAAGAGCCGATGCCGCAGCGCTATCTGGCGCAGGGCATTGATATTGTGACTTTCTCCGGTGATAAACTGCTCGGCGGGCCGCAGGCGGGGATTATTCTCGGCAAAAAAGCGTGGATTGAGGCAATACAGCGCCATCCGCTCAAACGCGCCCTGCGGGCAGATAAAATGACTCTGGCGGCGCTGGATGCCACGCTTCGTCTGTACCGCCGTCCGGAAAAACTGGCGCAGACACTGCCGTCACTGCGCCTGCTCACCCGGTCTGCTGACGATATTTATGATATGGCACAACGGCTTGTGCCGAAAATTCAGGCATATTACGGTGATGAATGGGTGATCCGCGCAGAGCCCTGCTCCTCGCAGATTGGCAGCGGATCCCTGCCGGTGGAACGCCTGCCCGGCTGGGCAGTGACGTTTACCCCGCAAAACGGAAAAGGCAGCGCCTTAGCCACCCTGACGCAGTCTCACCGTCAGCTGACCATTCCGGTGATCGGGCGGGTGAGTGACGGGCGTCTGTGGTGGGATCTGCGTTGCCTTGAAGATGAAAACCGACTTTTACAGGCACTGTTACCATGATTTTTGCTACAGCCGGCCATGTTGACCACGGAAAAACGGCTCTTATTCAGGCGGTAACCGGCGTGGATACCACCCATCTGCCGGAAGAGAAAAAACGCGGAATGACCATCGACCTCGGCTATGCCTACTGGCCGCAGGATGATGATACGGTTATCGGCTTTGTGGATGTGCCGGGCCATGAAAAGTTTCTCGGCAATATGCTGGCGGGTATCGGCGGGATCCGCCATATCCTGCTGATTATTGCCTGCGACGACGGAGTGATGGCACAGACCCGCGAGCATCTGGCGATTCTGCGCCTGGCAGGGCGTCCGCAAATCTCTGTGGTGCTGACCAAAGCCGATCGCGTCCCGGCGGAGCGGGTTGAGGAAGTCCGGCAGGAAATCACAGAACTGCTGTTATCTGACGGCTGGCCGGAAAGCCCGGTCTTTGTCACCTCATCCCATACCGGCGAAGGGCTGGATGCACTGCGGGCCCATCTGCGTTTGCACCATCAGCAGCAATCTTCAGAAAGCCGGACAGAAAAACGTTTCCGGATGGCGATTGACCGTGTTTTCAGTGTCAAAGGGGCGGGGCTGGTGGTGACCGGTACCGCGCTGGCCGGGCGTGTCAGCACCGGTGACACTTTATGGGTGACCGGCAGTGACAAATCTGTCCGTGTGCGCGGTATTCATGCCCAGAACCGCCAGCAGGAGCAGGCTCAGGCCGGTGACCGTGTGGCGATCAACCTGAGCGGTGATGTCAGCAAAGAGACGGTTTCCCGCGGTGACTGGCTGCTGAGCGAAAAACCGGTGCAGTCTGCACACCGCATTCTGGCGGAAATTGAAACAGATGAAGGTCTGAAAAGCTGGCAGCCGGTGCATATTCACCACGGCGCCAGCCATATCACCGGGCGGGTTTCCCTCCTGAGTGACGATAACATCCGTCCGCTGCTGGCGGAAATTACCCTTGATACCCCGCTCTGGCTGGCGGAGGAAGACCGGCTGATCCTGCGCGATATCAGTGCGCAGCGCACACTGGCGGGTGCCCGTGTGCTGAATTTGTCTTCCCCGCGACGCGGAAAACGTCGCCCGGAATTTCTGGCGTGGTTATCAGAACGGGCAGCGGCACAGGATGATCGCGATGTCCTGATGTGCGAACTGCCGCGCGGGGAAATTTCTCTGCCGGTGTTTGCCTGGGCGCGGCAGCTGACAGCGGAAAAACTGGCGGAATGTACTGCCGGGCTGAATCTGCTGATCAACGACGGTTATGCCCTTTCGGCACAACGGGTTGAAACGGCAAAAGCCATTCTGCTGGCTACTCTGGCGGATTATCATCAGTCACACAGCGACCAGATGGGCGTCGGCCGTGACAGGCTGAAACGGATGGCATTACCGGTGCTTTCTGATTCCATCGTATTTCCGGTTATTGCACAATTACTGGATGAAAAACAGATTGTCAGAACCCGTGGCTGGCTCCATCTGCCCGGATTCGGTCTGGCTTTCGATCCGGCACAGGACGCGCTCTGGCACAGTGCGGAACCGCTGTTTCAGCAGGAGCCGTGGTGGGTTCGTGATCTGGCCGTTAAACTCGGCATTGATGAAACCACCGCCCGTCAGTTTCTGAAAAAAGCCGCACAGCTGGGTCATATTATGGCGATTGTGCCTGACCGCTATTATCACCGGTCACAAATCACGGAATTCGCGCAGGTTATCCGTGAATATAATCAGACACATGAAGAAGGTATCGGCGCGGCACAATTCAGGGATAAATACGGCATGGGGCGTAAGCTGGCCGTACAGATTCTGGAGTTTTTTGACAGGACCGGTTTTACCCGCCGCAGAGGGGACAAACATATTTTGCGGGATGAGGGACTATTCTGATTTTCTTCAAAAAGGATTTAAGACATGAAGATCGATTTGGAAAATTTTGTCAGTGAATTCAATAAAGAGAAATTCCCGGGCTATTACGTCAGAAATGCAAAAATGTATGGCTGGTATTCAGGGATTATGAATCTCCGGATCTTTTTCAGAAGAGCCTTAAACGTGATTTTGATTTTAAAACACTGATTTATGACGGCCGGAATAAGAAATATGAATTCAGCCGGATCCCGCTGGATGAAACAGATACTGTCTCGATAGCCCGCGGAATTACCAATGAGATTATCGGTTTTTATAATGATATCGCTGCCGATTTTTATGCCCGTAAACAGACGGAGCTGACCTGTGCGATTGAATCTCATCAGTACCGTGATCTGCTGAATAAAATGCTGATGTATGAATTACGGAATATCAGCACCGGTAATTACAATACACTGGTGTGTGTTCCGGGTATGCAGACTGAGAACGATTCATGGCTTAAATTCTGGTCTCAGTACTGGTTTCTGACAAAATGTTATCTTGATCAACCGGTTTACGGTGATACCCGCGCCACGACTCCGGACGGTTTTTATCAGTCCGGTAAAAAACTGGCGGATGCCCGGATGGATATCTGGGCGGGTAAAAGACACCGATGCTTATAACGATATTGATCAGCTGACCGAACAGTGTCTGATGAAAAAAGAGATTGATCTCTTTCTGATTGCGGCAGGCCCGGCAGGTACGGTGCTATCTGCAAGGCTGGCAGACAACGGTAAAACAGCGCTGGATATCGGTAATCTGGTCAGCAGTTATAATACGGTTTTCCCTGAACAGCTTCAGGCGGAGTAATGACCGGCAGATAATAAAACAGGCCGCAAATGCGGCCTGTTTTGCACGGTATGCCGGAATCAGGCTTTAGTGGCTAAAATAACGCTGGAAGCTTTTATCAGTGCGACAATTTCATTACCTTCATGTAATTCCATTTCGTCGCGGCTTTCATTGGTAATAACCGCTGTCAGCGGCAGCCCTTTTTCGGTTCTCAGATGAATCGTGCTGTTGACCGCACCGTTCACCATTTTGCTGATTTTGCCGCGGAACTGGTTGCGGGCGGAAAAACGCAGGCCGCAATCCGGATTTGCCAGTACCACCCACGGCGCTTTAATAATCGCGACCGCTTCTTTTCCTTCGCGGATCCCTAATACGTCACAGCTCTCTTTGGTGATGACGGTTGTCAGAATTTCACCATGCTCAAGTGTTAATTCCACTTCATTATTAACAGCGCCGGCAACAACGCGGGAGACTTTACCGGTGAGCTGGTTACGTGCGGAAATTTTCATTGTGTGACCTCTTTCCTTTTAGTGATTAACTGAAATGGTTAATCTTCCTGTTGTATCACACGATATACGCAGCGGCGAGAATCCGTGAGTAAATATTCGACCCGTTCCACACTTGCATTTAAAACTGTCTGAAAGAGTTCCAGCTCGGCGCGGCAGAATCCCTGACACATGCGGGCGGCGGAGCAGATAGGACAGTGATTTTCAATAATCAGCCAGCTTCCTTCCGGTTCTTTTTCCCATTGCGCCATATAGCCTTCCTCTGTGCGGATGGCAACGAGGCGGATAATGCGTTCTTCCAGAGTTTCTGCGCCCTGAAGTTTATCAAAATAGTCGCGGCGGGCTTCATTCTCACGGGCGGTAATAATTTTGCCGATAGCATCCTCGCCGAGTTCGCGGCGGATGGTGGTCAGGATTTTGACCGTCAGCTCAGCGTGACAATCCGGAAAGCGTTTATTGCCCAGTGCGGTCAGGTGCCAGCGCTGCACCGGACGGCCGACACCCCGGCATTCGGAATGTGCCTCAACCATGCCGTCCCGGGCCAGTTTGGTAAACTGCTGACGGGCAGCTTCCCCGGTGGTACCCAGGTGCTCCCCGGCCTCGGATGCCTGCATCGGGCCATGCTTTTTCAGGAGAATAAGCAATTTTTCTCCGACAGATTGTGCGGAACTGAGATTGCTTTCCAGGTTAGTTCTTGACATATTCTCGTGCCCGGTATTTATTTATCCAAGTTAATTCTTGTTTAATTTATCGTATTCAGCAAAGTATCACAAGACTAAAGGATGGTTCTATGTTGCCCGATGACAGCCGCTGGCGTGACCTTTTCTCAGGGAAAAACGCTGCGATTTCAATCGCTCTCTCGTTCGGTGTTGTTATTCACGCCGTTAATATCTTAATGGCGACCACCATTTTGCCATCCGTTGTTGCTGATATCGGCGGCCTGAATCTGTATGCCTGGAATACCACACTGTTTGTGGCGGCATCCATTATCGGTTCTGTACTCTCCGCCCGGCTACTTGCCGTATACGGTGCCCGTATCGCCTACCTTATCTCGGTGGTGGCCTTTTTCGCCGGCAGCCTGGCCTGTGCACTGGCTCCCCGGATGGAGATTATGCTGCTGGGGCGCACCATTCAGGGCTTCGGCGGCGGTGTTATGTTCGCACTGTCTTATGCCATGATCAATTTAGTGTATGTTCCGGCGCTGTGGCCGAGAGCCATGGCACTGATTTCCGGAATGTGGGGTGTTGCCACATTGGTCGGTCCGGCAGTCGGGGGTATTTTTGCCCAGTTAAACGCCTGGCGTTTTGCTTTTGGTGTGATGTTGCCGCTGATGGTCATCTATGGGCTCTTTTTGCTTACGATTATGCCGAGAAAGCAGAAAGATGACGGCACCCGGCCACGTCTTCCCCTGATCCAGCTGACATTACTGACTGCCGCTGTACTGGTGGTCTCTGCCGGGAGTCTCAGTCCGGATGTGTTCCTGAATGTGGGCGGCGTGGTGGTCTCGCTGTTGTTACTGATTGTGCTTGCATTGATTGAGCAGCGCAGCCGCATCCGGTTACTGCCGGAAAACACCTTCCGGCGCGGCAGTCATCATGCCGCGCTGTACATCACTATCTCTCTGCTGGCTATCGGGATGACCTGTGAAGTGTTCGTGCCGTACTTCCTGCAGCGCCTGCACGGTCAGTCGCCGCTGGCATCCGGTTATATGAGTGCACTGATGGCGCTGGGCTGGACTGTCAGTGAGATCATCAGCGCCGGATGGAAAGGGGCGAAAATGCGCGCCAGTATTCTGCTCGGGCCGGTTTTTGTGCTGGCGGGATTGGTTCTGCTGGCACTGACACTCTCTGTACCGTCTGCCGGTACATGGGGCATTATGTCGCCGATCCTGCTGGGGTTATCGCTGGTCGGGTTCGGGATCGGGTTCGGCTGGCCGCATCTGCTGACCCGGATTTTACAGGTGGCCACACCTGCGGATAAAGAGATCGCCGCCGCTTCCATCACCACCGTGCAGCTTTTTGCCACAGCACTGGGTGCGGCGCTGGCCGGTATGATTGTTAACGTCAATGGTTTCAATGACGGTACATTGACGGGCGTGATGTCTTCAGCCTACTGGCTGATGATGTTACTGGCCATTGCCCCGCTGATTGCGATTTTCACCGCCCGTCGCTGTGCGGCCATTTCTTACGGCTGATTATCCCGTTTCTGATAATAGTGTATGCCGGAATGAGGACTGTATCCCGTTCCGGCGTTTTTTTACACTGACCGGATGTTTTCTGTCAGGGTAATGTCCGCTATGTCTCAGTATCATCTCGAATTTGAAAAACCAATCATTGAGCTGGAAGAAAAAATCGCCGCATTGCAGTCATTTAAAGAGCGCAGCAGCGATTTGGGGTTTGATCCGGATGATGAAATTGCCTGCCTGCGGAAAAAATGCGAAAAACTGACCCAATCGATTTATGCGGATCTCGGTGCATGGGAGATTGTCCGGCTGGCCCGTCATCCGCTGCGGCCCTATACCCTGGATTATATCAGTCTTATTTTTACGGATTTTCAGGCGCTTGCCGGTGATCGCGCCTTTGCCGATGATAAGGCGATTGTCGGCGGGCTGGCTCGCCTTGAAGGCCGTCCGGTGATGGTTATCGGTCACCAGAAAGGGCGGGATACCAAAGAAAAGTTACTGCGCAATTTCGGCATGCCGTCACCGGAGGGTTACCGCAAGGCACTGCGTCTGATGAAAATGGCCGAACGTTTTCATATGCCGGTGCTGATGTTTATTGATTCCGCCGGTGCCTATCCCGGCGTGGGTGCGGAAGAGCGCGGACAGGCGGAGGCGATTGCCCGTAACCTGCTTGAGCTGTCGCGGCTGAAAACCCCGGTTATCTGCTCCATCACCGGCGAAGGCTGTTCCGGCGGGGCGCTGGGGATTGGGGTCGGCGATCGTATCAATATGCTGCAATACAGTACCTATGCGGCGATTTCGCCGGAAGGGTGCGCCTCTATTCTGTGGAAAAGCGCGGATAAAGCGCCGCAGGCTGCTGAAACCATGGGGATGACCGCCCCGCGCCTGAAGGCGCTCGGTATTATCGATACCATTATTCCAGAACCGGCGGGCGACGCTCACCGCAACTATCAGCAGGCGGCGGATAACCTGCGTGAGCAGCTGTTGCAGGATCTGGCGGCGTTATCCGCCTTACCGGAAGACGAATTACTGGCGCAGCGCTATCAGAAATTAATGTCTTTCGGCTATTGCTGAGGACAGATTAACCTGTTTGTGATAACAATAGGGATGAATATCTCTCACAACGGGGACGCGGTCATGGCGGTCGATCTGAATTTACTGCCGGTTTTTCTGGCGGTGGCGGAGCAGGGCAGTTTTACCGGTGCGGCCACCCGGCTGGGTATGCCGTCGTCCAATGTCAGCCGGGCCATCAGACAGCTGGAAACCCAGACCGGCTGCCGCCTGATTGAACGGACAACCCGGCGTATGCGCCTGACAGCACAAGGACAGCAACTGTATCAGTGCGCCGGAAAAACGGACTCCATGCTGCGGGAAACTTTTTCACAGATCCGCAATGATGATGTGCTGACCGGCTGTTTCCGGCTGACAGTGCCCGGTGAAGGCTGCGGGGAAATGCTGGCTCCGGTACTGGCCCGTTTTGCCGCACTGCATCCGGATTTGCAGATCCGGTGTGATACAAAGCTGACCCCGGCGGATATTATCAGTGATGATATCGATCTGCTGCTGACTTATCAGCGCGGGGAGATGGCAGACAGCAGTTATCACAGCCGTCTGATTCAGTCCTGGTCGTGTGTGGTGGTGGCAGCTCCGTCATTACTGGCGCGGACCGGTATTCCGGTTTCTGCCGCTGAGCTGCCCCGGCTGCCCTGTATTTCCAGCCTGAGTGCCCTGAATGGTCAGCCGTGGATTTTCCGTAAACCGGACGGCGGATGGCTGACTGTGCGCATTAACAGCCGCTATCAGGTTAACGGTGCGGCACTGGCAGCGGCGGCGGCTGTTGAAGGGCTGGGTTTTGCGATTCTGACCACGCATTTGTGTCAGCAGGCTTTCCGTGACGGTACATTACAGGCTGTCCGGCTGAATGAAGAACCGGCTCCCATCGAACTGAGAGCCGTTTATGCCAGCCGCCGTGAGGTGTTACCGGTTGTCGACAAATTCCTGCATTTTCTTGAAAGTTCGCTGCGGGATCAGGATAAAAATCAATAGCTGCGGAATACCGTCTGCTTTCCGTCCGCATCATAGGCGACCACATCATACGGCTCTTTCATATCCTTGTATTCCATACCCAGGCTGCCGACCGGCATCCCCGGAACCGAAATTCCTTTGGCACTTTCCGGCAGCGTATCAATGGCATCCAGGCTGTCCGCCGGGACGTGGCCAATCACATATTTGCCGTTCAGCGTGGCGAGGTGACAGCTCATCAGGTTCGCGGTGGCGCCGGAATCAAGCATCATTTTCTCCAGCTGTGCCTGCGGAATAATATTGGTTTCCACATCGTAACCGGCTTTTTCCACCCCTTCCGCCCACTGGCCGCAGCAGCCGCAGGTCGGGGATTTATACACGGTGACGGTTCCTTTCGCTGCCATGGCACCGGCAGAAAGTGTGGTTAATAATAAAGATAACGCCCAGACGGATTTTTTCATCGGTATTCCCTGTAATGAGTCGGATAATAATGATGAGATTAATGGTTTACCTTAGGGGAAGGTCAATACAGGGGAACGTATAGTTATGCGGAGAAGTGTAAAGGTTTAAACGGAGGTCATAATGGTAACGCACCTGACATTACAGATAACAGCAACAGAAACCCGGATTTTTTCTGCGGAGGCTGATGTGCGGCTTCCGCTCGGTGACAGTGTGATTGACGGGTTTGTTTTTCAGCACTCGCCGGTGACAGCTTATGAAGCGGAAGTGGCAATTGAGCATATTGAAAACCGGATTATCCCGGCGCGGGCGGCATTACCGGCGGAAGACCTGATTTTGCATTGCCCTGATCCGCGGCTAAACTATTTACTGACCGGTGATGACGCGGGCTTCTTATCCACTGAGGAAATAGAACGCGGGTTTAATGAGATCGTGAATGTTATCAGCGGCAGCCCGGTATCATCAACATCACTCCCGTCAGACAAACAATTCACGGCATTTTTACTGATTATCCGTGAGATCACCCATCACTGGGGACTGGCCGGGCTGGTACCGGGAACTGCCGGAAAAAATGATGTGATTTAACATGTATACAGAATGACTCTTATCAAAATAAATTATAAAATTTGTATTATTATTTAGTCTCCGGGGCTGCCGCTCCGGCGATTGTATGATGACAGAGCAGAACAGATATGAGCATTACACTGATAAATAAGATTAAATCCGTTTCTTCCCAGTTTTCGGCCGGGTATTTCGGCATGGTCCTGGGGCTGATCGGCACCGGGATGGCATGGCGTTACGCAGCGGCTGAGCAGGGGTATCCGGCAATCATCGGTGAGGTGATTATTGGTGCCGGTTGTGCGGTCTGGCTGGTGCTGATCTCTCTGTTTATTATCCGCAGTTTCTGTTTCCCGGGAAAAATGACCGACGAGTTCCGTCATCCGGTCGCCAGCGGGTTCTCCAGCCTGTTACCGGCAACTACTGTTCTGGTGGCGATGGGGCTGACACCATACTTCCCGCTGTTTTCCACCGGATTATTTTCCCTCGGCGCAGTAGCACAACTGTCTTACGCCGCGTGGCTGGTCGGCTCCCAGTGGAAAGGGGAATACCCGAAAGCGGCGACCACCCCGGTACTCTATCTTCCGACTGTCGCCAATAATTTTATCTGCGCCATGGCGTGCGGCGCACTCGGTTTTACCGACCTCGGTATTCTTTTCTTCGGTGCAGGCGTTTTCTCCTGGCTGAGCCTGGAACCGGCGATTCTGAAACGGATCCGCAGTGACGGGCTGATGGATGAAAAATCGCGTCTCTCTTTCGGTATTCAGCTGGCTCCGGCACTGGTGGCATGCAGCGCCTATCTGGCGGTAAACCAGAATCATATTGATTTCTTTGCCAAAATGCTGCTCGGCTACGGGTTACTGCAACTGGTGTTTATGATCCGGCTCATCCCCTGGTTTACACAACAGGCATTTACCCTGTCATTCTGGAGCTTTTCATTCGGAGTGTCGGCACTGGCAAAATCCTCTCTGAATATCAGTATGTCTTCAGATAATGAATTTATTCACCTGCTGGCATTCACCCTGTTTATTTTTTCCAACGCCTTTATTCTGTTGCTGGTGGTGAATTCGCTGCGTCTGCTGGTCAGAAAGCAAATCACCCGCGCCCGTATCCGCGAAGAGAATTAATGTTCAGCCGCCGGTTCCCGGCGGTTATCAATTTGATTATTTATTAATCATTATTCTCATAATGATATCTGCGCTGAAAAACCCCGCTGTCGTGAGATGTTCAGTACGAATAGTGAACAATTTCACAAAGTGATCAAAAATTCCGTTATTAATCACATTTTATAACCCTTCTCCCCGCTAATCCGCCCTCCTGGTGTGGTTATTGCTTTATCTGTTGATACAGATTGCATGACAGCCGTCTGTTCTCCACAAGAGTCCTAAATAAAACAGATAGTTATTAACAGAGTCAGATAGTCAAATTCACGTACAGGAGAGAAGAGATGTCTGATCAACAAAACACAGCATCTGATCTTATTTACCAGCTCGAAGATAAACCCCCGTTTTTACAGGCGATTATTGGTGCCGTGACCCATCTGCTGGCCATTTTCGTTCCGATGGTCACACCGGCGCTGATTGTCGGCACGGCCTTACAGCTATCGCCTGAGACCAATGCGTATCTTGTTTCCATGGCTATGATCGCCTCCGGTGTCGGCACATGGTTGCAGGTAAACCGCTACGGCATGGTTGGTTCGGGGTTATTATCGATTCAGTCCGTTAACTTTTCATTTGTGACAGTGATGATTGCCATCGGAACCAGCATGCGGGCTGATGGTGTTGATGAAGAGCTGTTACTGTCCACTATCTTCGGTATCTCGTTTGCCGGCGCATTCTTAGTTGTGGGATCGTCTTTTATCCTGCCCTATCTGCGTCGTGTCATCACCCCGACAGTCAGCGGTATTGTGGTTCTGATGATCGGGCTGAGCCTGATAAAAGTCGGGATTATTGATTTCGGCGGCGGCTTCTCCGCCAAGTCCTCCGGCACCTTCGGTGATTATCAGAATATCGGTGTCGGGTTACTGGTTCTGCTGGTTGTTATCGGGTTTAACTGCTGTAAAAGCCCGCTGCTGCGCATGGGCGGGATCGCGATCGGGCTGATTGTCGGTTATATCTGCGCCCTGTTCCTGGGGATGGTGGATTTCAGTCAGATGAGCAAAGCCGCGTTTATCACGATCCCGGTACCGTTTAAATATGGTTTCTCGTTTAACTTCGCTCACTTCCTGGTGGTCGCTATTATTTATCTGCTCAGTGTGCTGGAGGCGGTCGGTGACCTGACGGCAACCGCGCTGGTGTCCGGGCAGAAAATTCAGGGACAGGAATTCCAGTCCCGTCTGAAAGGCGGGGTAATGGCGGATGGTCTGGTGTCTGTGGCGGCTTCCGCGATGAGCTCTCTGCCGCTGACCACCTTTGCCCAGAACAACGGGGTTATTCAGATGACCGGGGTGGCTTCCCGCCATGTCGGGAAAATCATTGCGGTTATCCTGGTGATCCTGGGGCTGTTTCCGGGGATCGGCTGGTTCTTTACGACGATTCCGGCACCGGTGCTGGGTGGTGCGATGACACTGATGTTCTCCATGATTGCCATTGCCGGGATCCGTATTATTCTGTCCAACGGTCTGCGCCGCCGCGAAACCCTGATTGTGGCGACCTCACTGGGGCTGGGGTTGGGTGTCTCTTATGACCCGGCGGTTTTCCACGTCCTGCCGACATCCCTTTACGCGCTGGCAGAAAACCCGATCTGTATGGGCGGTGTGACCGCTATTATTCTGAATTTAATTATTCCGATCAGTAAGGAAACCGAACCGGATGATATTGAAGAATCCGTGAGGGAAGAGGAAGTTTAATCAGCACAGCCTGACAGCCCGCTTATCTCAGCGGGCTGTCAGTATACGGACTTACCGGTGACTGAGTGCCAGCTTCACGGCAAAAAACATAAAAAGTCCGCCGGTCAGGCGATCCATCCACCGGATAAAGCGCCGTGATTTCAGCAGGCGTGAGGCGTAACCGGTCATCATAATCAGAGTCAATGACCAGAGCGTACCGATAACCACATGAATAGTGACGAGCAGAAATGTCCGGGCTATCAGCGGCTGTCCGGCAGGAATAAACTGCGGCAGGAAAGAGACATAAAATATCCCCTTGTGTTGTACTGAATGATTGACGGGGGTGCAGAATTAACTGAATACCCAGCCAGAGCAGATAAAGTGCCCCGCACCATTTAACGATATCGTAAGCCGTGGCAGACGCGGCGAGCAGTGCACCGAGACCCGGTGCCACGAAAAGCCCCCGGAAAAAGATAAAAAAGTGGTTTAACGATATTTTCCCAATAAGTATCAACTATAACAATAAGAGAAACGGCAAAGAAAGAATACGCTACCATGATTTTCCACACTTTTTTGAAGACAGTAACTGATTTACCAAATTTCCTGTTTTTCTGAACATCAGTGAGTTCTTTATACAAGTTTTCTTTTTCTTTATCTGACATTTTTTCACTGCGGATTTTCTGCAGCAGGCGTGTTTCAGTTTTTGTATGAAACAATGGCATCCATTAATTCAATATATTGCGGAGAGTGCTTATTACTGTTCATTTTGTCCTCATGAGTACTATTCAGTATTGTTCTGACAATAAAAAAAGCCGGCGGATACAGAGCATCAGCCGGCTTATGGATGTGTATTGAGTTACTGTGAAGTGTTACTCAATATTCTGAATCTGCTCACGCATCTGCTCAATCAGCACTTTCAGTTCAATCGCTGAACTGGTGATATCGGCATTGATGGATTTTGAGGCGAGGGTGTTCGATTCGCGGTTGAATTCCTGCATCATAAAGTCCAGACGGCGGCCGACGGCCTCTTTTTTCTTCAGGATATTATGGGTTTCTTTCACATGGGCATCGAGGCGATCTAACTCTTCCGCCACGTCAATGCGCTGTGCCAGCAGGATCAGTTCCTGCTCCAGACGGTTCGGATCGACCTGAATCTGTGCGTCGTCCAGTTTGCTCTGCAGACGCTCACGTTGCCATAACAGGATATCCGGCATCTGCGCACGGACTTTGCGGACTTCTTCGGTTACACCGTCGAGGCGCTGTTCGATTAAGGTCTTCAGTGCCGCACCTTCACGTTCGCGGGCATCGATAAAGGCGGTGATGGTGTTATCGAGAGCGGCCAGCAGTTCTTCACTGATGGTGTCCAGATCCTGCTCCTGTGCGGACATCACACCCGGCCAGCGCAGAATTTCCAGCGGATTGATTTCCCCTTCGTGACTGTAGTTTTTAACCCAGTTTGCGGCAGCAACCAGCTGTTTTGCCAGGTCTTCATTCATATTCAGCCCGCTTTGCGCGTTACTGCTCAGGTCAAAGCGGAGGTTACACTCAACTTTACCACGGGTCAGACGCTGACGCAGACGCTCGCGGATCACCGGCTCCAGGCTGCGGAGCTGTTCCGGCAGGCGGATGTAGGTTTCAAGGTAGCGCTGGTTAACAGAGCGGAGTTCCCATGCGGCAGTGCCCCACGGGCGTTTGACTTCCTGACGGGCAAACGCGGTCATACTACGGATCATGATATCTGTCCTGTGATGGATTTATTGCTCTGATTATAGCGCTGTTATGGTGTTAAGGCATAGGCATTCACCGGTTTAAGCCGTATAATGCGCCCCCAACAGTTAACTGAACCGGAGAATCACTATGAGTCAGTCATCACGTCCCGCTGGCCGGGGAACAGACCAGGTGCGTCCTATTACTATCACCCGTCATTATACCAAACATGCCGAAGGCTCTGTGCTGGTCGAGTTCGGTGACACTAAAGTGTTATGTAATGCCTCCGTTGAAGAAGGTGTACCGCGTTTCCTGAAAGGTCAGGGACAGGGCTGGATCACAGCCGAATACGGCATGCTGCCGCGCGCAACCAATTCCCGTAATGCCCGCGAGGCCGCCCGTGGCAAACAGACCGGCCGCACAATGGAAATCCAGCGCCTGATCGCACGTTCACTGCGTGCTGCGGTTGATCTGACCAAACTGGGCGAGTTCACCATCACCCTCGACTGTGATGTTATCCAGGCTGACGGCGGTACCCGTACCGCTGCGATCAGTGGCGCCTGTGTGGCACTGGCTGATGCCCTGAATCAGATGGTCGCGAAAGGTCAGCTGAAAGCCAGCCCGCTGAAATCCATGGTTGCCGCCGTTTCTGTCGGTATCGTGGACGGCGAGCCGCGTTGTGATCTGGAATATGTCGAGGATTCTGCGGCAGAAACCGATATGAATGTGGTCATGATTGATGACGGACGGATGATTGAAGTCCAGGGTACGGCAGAAGGTGCGCCGTTCAGTCATGATGAGTTGCTGTCGTTACTGGCCCTCGCAAGAGGCGGGCTGGAAACCATTTTCTCCGCTCAGAAGGCGGCATTAGAAAATTAATCAGAAGGCGACGTGATAGTCGCCTTTTTTATGCCTGTGATTCAGGCACGTTATCCGTCAATCAGAATCAGGAGATCCCGATGAAAGCTTATCAGCGCGAATTTATTGAACTTGCGATGAAAAAACAGGTACTGAAATTTGGTGAATTTACGCTGAAATCCGGCCGGAAAAGCCCGTATTTCTTCAATGCCGGGTTATTCAATACAGGGCGGGATTTGGCACTGCTCGGACGCTTTTATGCGGCAGCATTATGCGACAGCGGCGTACAGTATGATGTCCTGTTCGGGCCTGCCTACAAGGGTATTCCGATTGCAACGACGACAGCCGTCGCACTGGCCGAGCATCATGATCTTGATATGCCGTACTGTTTTAACCGTAAGGAAGCCAAAGATCACGGGGAAGGCGGAACATTGGTCGGCAGCCCGCTGAGCGGACGGATTGTGGTGGTGGATGATGTGATCACCGCCGGAACGGCGATCCGTGAGTCGATGGAAATCATCAGACAAAACAATGCTTCGCTTACCGGTGTGATGCTGAGTCTTGATCGTCAGGAAAAAGGCAAAGGCGAGTTATCCGCCGTCCAGGAAGTGGAGCGCGATTACGGTTGTCAGGTATTTTCCATTATCACACTGAATGATTTAATCAGCTATCTGGCGGAAGATCCGCAGATGGACAGCCATTTACAGGCTGTACGGGCTTACCGTGAGCAGTACGGGATTGAGATCTGAGCCGGACAGCAGGCAAAAAAAGCCCTCGCCCAATAAAACGGGCGGGGTGAGTAGTTTAACTAAAAACGGTATTACTGAAGTTGTGCAAGGATCAGCGGCCAGCGGGCTTCAAATTCCTGTGTTGGCCGGTACTTAAATTCTGAGCGTACAAAACGGGACAGCATGCCTTCGCAAAAGGCGAGCAACTGAGATGCTAACAGGCTTTCGTCATAAGTAAAACCGCTGCCGTCACGGATCCGCTTTTCTTTTAAGACCTGACGCAACTGAGCTTCGATTCGTTCATACAACTGATTAATTCTGCTCTGTAATTTATCCTGCTCAAACATCAGTGCGTGACCGGTCATGATACGGGTCAGGCCGGGGTTCTTTTCCGAGAATCCCAGAATCAGCATCAGAATCAGTTTTATCCGCGAGATAGTCTCTTTTTCATCCTGAAGGATGAGGTTTATCCGCGAAATCAGTGAGTCCTCAATAAATACGATCAGGCTGTCGAACATTTTTGTTTTGCTGGAAAAATGACGATAGAGCGCTGCTTCTGAAACACCCACACTGGCGGCAAGTTTGGCGGTTGTTATACGCTGACTGCCGTCACTGGACTCAAGCATCAGCGCAAGCGCCTGCAGGATCTCCTCGCGCCTGTTCTTCTTTTTTGTACTTTCTGCCATGTCAGATAAAACCCCTGCGTTAACGCAAAAACAAATCTGCCGACTGACAGCCGTACACCAGTACTGCTGTCAGAAAAGCGACGGAAATAACGGCGTTATTAGTATTATTGACGGCCTGAATGGCCAAATCCGCCGGCTCCGCGCTCGCTTTCGGTAAATTCTTCAACAATATTGAATTCAGCCTGAACAACAGGAACGATAATCATCTGTGCGATACGTTCGCCCGGTTCAATCGTGAAGGTGGTGTCGCCACGGTTCCAGACGGATACCATCAGTTGTCCCTGATAATCAGAGTCGATTAAGCCCACCAGGTTGCCGAGAACCACGCCATGTTTGTGGCCGAGGCCGGAACGCGGCAGTACCATTGCCGCCAGGGACGGGTCTGCAATATGGACGGCAAGGCCGGTCGGCAGTAACAGTGTCTGGCCCGGCTTCAGTTCAGTGGCTTCATCCAGGCAGGCACGTAAGTCCAGACCCGCAGAACCCGGCGTGGCGTAGGCCGGTAACGGAAATTCCCCGCCGATGCGCGGATCAAGAATCTTAATGTCGATTTTTTTGGTCATAGTGTTTCAGTATTTCGTCCAGTAAATGGTGGCTGAGCTCGGATTTGCTCATGTTCGGTAAGCTGATATCGCCGGTATGCCAGTACAGATGCAGGGCATTGTTATCACTGTTAAAGCCTTGGTTTTCAACAGAAACGTCATTGGCGCAAATCATATCGAGCTGCTTTTTCACCAACTTGCCGCGCGCGTATTCTTCCACATTTTGGGTTTCAGCTGCAAATCCAATCACAAATGGCCGGTTTTTTTCCAGTGCACCGACACCGGCGATCACATCCGGATTTTTCACCATCGTGAAGGTGATTTCGTCGCCCTGTTTTTTAATTTTCTCAGGCGCAACCGCTTTGGCGCGGTAATCCGCGACGGCAGCACAGCCGATAAAAATATCCTGCTGCGGGGCTGTTTTCTGTGCGGCATCATTCATTTCACAGGCACTGCTGACATCAATACGTTTAACACCCGCTGGTGTCGGTAGTGTGACAGGCCCGGCAATCAGTGTGACATCCGCGCCGCGTGCTGCGGCAGCCGCTGCAATGGCAAAACCCATTTTGCCGGAGCTGTGATTGCTGATAAAACGCACCGGGTCGAGTGCTTCGCGCGTCGGCCCGGCGGTAATGGCCAGACGGATGCCGGACATATCCTGTTTTTTACGGAAGTGCTGTTCTGCCCGTGAGACTATCTCTGACGGATCCAGCATGCGTCCCGGACCAACATCACCGCAGGCCTGGCTGCCGCTGTCCGGTCCCCAGACCGCAAAACCGAGCTGTTCCAGGTGCGCGAGATTTTCCTGAGTGGTCTGTGCGCGGTACATCTGCTGGTTCATGGCCGGTGAAACGGCAATAGTGGCATCAGATGCCAGGCAGATAGTGGTGACTAGGTCATTTGCCATGCCGGCGCTCAGGCGGGCAATCAGGTCAGCCGTGGCGGGCGCGAGAATAATGAGATCCGCCCATTTCCCCAGCTCAATATGACCCATTGCCGCTTCTGCAGCCGGGTCAAGAACGCTTTCGGCCACCGGGAAGCCGGAAACGGCCTGGAGTGTCAGCGGGGTGATAAATGCGGTTGCCGCAGGTGTCATGGCGACACGGACAATCGCACCCCGGTCACGCAGACGGCGGACAATCTCAGGGGCTTTATAGGCTGCGATACCACCACTGATACCCAGAACTATCTGTTTTCCTGTCAGTTCGGACATTGTGTTTTATCCAGTTATTTTTCGGAGATACGCGATTTTACCACAACACCGCCGTATAGGTAGGGTGCTGTGTATTTATCCAGCTAAATAATGTTTTTTCTTCGGCGCGTCTCGCAAAAATGGCGTGTTTTATGCGAAAAAACCGCCGGTACTGACATACTTTTTCCGGTAAAGCAGAGAAAACGGCGGGGGAAAAATGGATAACATAACCGGAAATACGGCACTGATGCCGAGAGAAAAACTGATTGCTTACGGGGCATCTGTTCTGAGTGATTCAGAACTGCTGGCTATTTTTTTGCGTACCGGTACCCGTGAGCGGCCGGTGCGGCAGTTTGCGGAGTATCTGCTGGACGTCTTCGGGTCACTGCACCGGTTGCTGACAGCAGGGTATGAGGAGTTTAAGCCTCTGCCCGGGATAGGGGACAGTAAGTTTTGCCAGATGCAGGCGATTGTCGAGTTGTCCAGGCGCTATTTCAGCAGTCAGTTTCAGGAAACGCAATTTCTCAGCAGTGCCTGTACTGTAAAGGCGTATCTTAACCAGCGGATGGCCGGGCAGGAGCGGGAAGTCTTTGCAGTACTTTTTCTCAATAATCAGAACCAACTTATACGTTACGAGGAGATGTTTTCAGGGACGGTAAACTGTGTGGAAGTACATCCCAGAGAGATTTTGCGCCTGGCGCTCAAAGTGAATGCAGTTTCTGTGATTCTGGCGCATAATCACCCCTCCGGTAACGAAAACCCCAGCCGGGCTGACCGTCTGCTGACAAAAAAAATTGTTCAGGCATGTGAGTTGGTGGGGATTAACGTGTTGGATCACCTGATTATCGGGAAATTCAATATGTTTTCGTTTGCAGAACACGAGCTGATCTGAGCAGTTTTTTTCGCAGAAACACACGATCTTTACTGTTCGGGTCTTGAGCGTTTGCGCCGGAAAGCGTATACTACGCCACCTTTGAGGATCTTGGGTTTGGCGAGAAGAGCCTATCTCAGCATATTTTTGCTGGTTGACAGAGCAATTTCCCGGCGAGTCAAAAGTAAGCTGAGATGGGCTCCTAAGCCTGACGAGGCAGCCTCACCCAATACAAAGCTCGAGCTGATTAGATTTTTGGAGAATAGACATGTCCCGAGTCTGCCAAGTTACTGGCAAGCGTCCGATGAGCGGTAACAACCGTTCTCACGCATTAAATGCGACCAAACGTCGTTTTCTGCCGAACCTGCACTCTCACCGTTTCTGGGTTGAGTCTGAAAAACGTTTCGTGACTCTGCGTGTATCTGCTAAAGGTATGCGTATCATTGATAAAAAGGGTATCGAAGCTGTTTTAGCTGATTTACGTACCCGCGGTGAGAAGTACTAAGGAGCTGAAAAATGGCTAAAGGTATTCGCGAAAAGATCAAACTGGTTTCTTCTGAAGGTACAGGTCACTTCTATACCACTACGAAGAACAAACGTACTATGCCTGAAAAACTGGAAATGAAAAAATTCGATCCGGTTGTTCGTAAGCATGTAATGTACAAAGAAGCAAAAATTAAGTAATTTCTGCTTCCTGATTGAAAAAACCCGGCCTCGGCCGGGTTTTTTATTGCCTGTTTACAGGTGAACGCTTGATTGACAGAGGGTAATATTGTCATCTGTTTTCACTCGCTGAGTTAGTTGATATAATATATTGCTATTTTATAAATTATTGGTGTTTTTATATAAAACGATATCTTTTCAAACGTTAATTGGAGATAAAATGGCAGATAAATCGGATACTTATCTTAAATACTGATTGTAAGAGTATTAAAATATTCAGATTGTTGTATCATTTACGGGTACTATTGTTTTATCAGAACATACAACTATAACGGCTGATTTATTTATTATTTTTATATAGTTTTTATATGATTACTGAGTTGGCGTGCCAGTGACAGCCAGAATCTGAATCAGTTTACTTCGCAGATAAAAACGAATGTTGGAATATGATATGAGTAACCCGGTTATTTCGGTCATGATTGCAGTACATAATGCGGAGTCATCAATCCTGGCCGCGTTAGAGAGTCTGGATAATGCCCTGAATGAGAATGGTTCTCCGGAGCATGTTGAAGCGATCATTATTAATGATGGCTCCACCGATAAATCGCTGGATCTTATCAACCATTATCAGCCACGAAACTTTATTAAAGTCGTTGAAACAGTTAACTTTTCTAATGTCGGGAAAGTCCGCCATTATGCATATTCATTATCCCGCGGCGAATATATCACAGCGTTAGACAGTGATGATATGCTGAAAAATGGTGCACTGAGCCGGGTTATGGACATTATGCGGGAGCATCCGTTTGATCTGCTGATAACCCGTCTGGATGAACATCATGATCGTAATCCGGTATTAGAAATTGAGGATAAACCTGTAGTATCAATCACTCAGGACAGGTTAAAAGAACTCTATCTGGAACATAAGACGGTAAAAGGTCATTTACTCGGCCGGTTTATCCGCAGGGATATCCTGACAGATGATATGTTCCCTGAAATTTATTGCTATGAAGATGTGGTTATTACAGCAAATGTTATTTGCGCTGCTCAGAATATTCTGATCACAGATACTCAGATTTATTGCTACTATAAACATCGCGGCAGCTTATCCACAGAGAAAAGTATGAATAAAACCGTTCTTTTCCTGCAAATTGTTTTATCAATGGAAAGCTTCTTTGTAAAAAATAAAAATGAAAAAGTGATGTTTGAAGGGTTGTTCGTTAAAGTATGTTCTGATTATTTATCAAGAAATAATAAACGTAAGCTTCCCCATTTTGTTATGGATCGGTTTAATAATATTAAAATATTCCGCTTTCTGTTCAGCTCTAAAGTAAGATTAAGCAGAAAAATTATGTTTTTAAAAATAAAATCAGCAGGAGTTTTTTAAATGTTCACAAGCAGAACATTACCAATTCTCATTGGTATGCTGATGACTTTCTCAATGGTTATTGCTTCTTTCGTGGATACCTTGTCACGGGACTCTTATTTTATACTGAGTTATTTATCTGTTATCGTGACACTCTGGCTGGTCTTTTTCAAAAAAATGTCACTTTTCCGTGACCGTGCTGTGTTGCTTGTTGCAGTATCGTTCCTGTTGTTTGGTATTTCCCGGGTTGCCTGGTCATTTCTGATGAATGATGACGGGTTGAGTATTTATAAAAACTACTCTCCCACAGCATCGAGAATCATACTCGGAGCATTTATTTTTTGTGTTTGTATTTTATTAAAAAATGAGTTGAAGTGTTTTTTCAGTAACAAATATATTTCATCTGTCATTAAGGTATTACCGCTCTATATTTTATTGTATGCGCTTTATGATATCTTTGTTTTGCATAAAGACAGAGTTGAGCTGGATACAAACCGGGCAACAGTAACTGCATACTTTATCAGTGCGATATTTTTTGTCAGCCTTCATTTTTGTTCGCGGGTGAAAAATAAACTGAATATTTCATTATTTTTTACTAATCTGATTGTTTCAAATGCGATTATTATTCTGACACAAACCCGTGCCGCAATAGCTATTTATCTTCTGCTTTCAGTTTTTTATACTGTCATTGTTTTCCGGAAGAGCCTGAATGTAAAAAAAGTCAGCATGGTTGTGGTACTTCTGCTGATTTTTGCCGGTACATCATATGAATTTTTATATAAGTCCCGTATTAATGAGGCAATCACTGAAACTCAGGGCTATGATGTGACAAAGCCGGGGGGATCGCTGGGTGACCGTTATACCATGTGGTATGCAGGGCTGTCTGCGTTTAAGCATGCCCCGATGGGGGAGTCTTTTCAGGCCCGTAATGATTTTATTTCAGAAAAAATAGCGGCTGGTGCAATCAGTGATTCAATATCAGTCTATCTGACGATACATCTGCACAGTGAACTGATTGAAGTGCTGTCATTGCAGGGGATTATCGGTGGTGTGCTGCTGGTGCTGATTTATCTCTCTCTGTTGTATGCTGGTATTCGTAATAAGAACGTATTACTGATAATGATTACCTTGTGCCTGGCCGGTTATGGTCTGACAGATGTCTTGTTCTTCAGTCGTGAGAGTATTACTGTTTATCTCCTGTGTATTGCAGTGGCCCTGGTGACCGGCGGTAAAGAAGATACCGCAGAACAGCCGCTGCCGATTGATCGCTGAGGAGGTATCTGTGCCGGAATTACCCGAGGTCGAAACCAGCCGGCGCGGCATTGAGCCGCATCTGGTCGGTAATACAGTGCGTTATGTTGAAGTCCGGAACCGGCGGCTGCGCTGGCCGGTGTCAGAGCAGATTGAGCGCCTGAGTGACCGGCCGGTGCTCAGTGTGCAGCGCCGTGCGAAATATCTGCTGATTGAGTTGCCGGAAGGGTGGATTATCATTCATCTGGGAATGTCCGGCAGTTTACGTATTCTTTTGGAAGAAACGCCGGAAGAGAAACACGACCATGTGGATATGGTGCTCGGTGACGGTAAAATTCTGCGCTATACCGACCCGCGCCGTTTTGGTGCCTGGTTGTGGGCAGATGATCTGGCAACCTGTCCGGTACTGGCGAATTTGGGGCCGGAGCCGCTGAGTGATGATTTTGACGCCGCGTATCTGTTCGCCAAATCCCGCAAACGAAACACACCAGTCAAAAGCTGGCTGATGGATAATAAAATTGTGGTGGGGGTGGGGAATATTTATGCTAATGAATCCCTCTTTTTATCCCGCATTCATCCGTTGCGTCCTGCCAAAGATCTGACTGAAGATGAGGTTGCCCGCCTGGTTGCCACCATAAAGCAGGTGCTGACGGAATCCATCAGACAGGGTGGTACCACGCTGAAAGATTTTTTACAGTCGGACGGAAAACCCGGTTATTTTGCTCAGGAACTGTTTGTGTACGGAAAACAGGGAGAGTGCTGTGCAAACTGCGGACAGAAGATTGAAGTGGTGAAAGTCGGTCAGCGGAGCACGTTTTTCTGCCCCGCCTGTCAGCACTGATTACGCCTTACCGAGTTTTTGCATCATCGCCTGTGCGACGGACTCCGGCAAAAATGCAGAGACATCACCGTCGTGCAGGGCCACATCTTTAATCAGGGATGAAGAAACAAAAGAGAGATTCTGCGATGGCAGGAGGAAAACACTCTCGAGATCCTGCGCAAAATGGCGGTTCATATTTGCCAGCTGCCATTCATATTCAAAGTCAGCAACAGACCGGACACCCCGGATCAGCACATTGGCATTTTGCTTTTTGGCAAAATTCGCCATCAGCTCAGAAAACCCCAGTACTTCCACATTCGGGATGTGAGAACACACGTCTTTGGCCAGTGCAACCCGCTCATCGAGGGTAAACATCGGATTTTTACGGCTGCTGTTGGCGATCGCCAGCAGAATGTGATCAAACATTTTTGAGGCGCGCTCAAGAATATCGATATGTCCGCAGGTAATCGGGTCAAAAGTGCCGGGATAGATTGCGCGTGTTTTCATGATGCTGACTCATCGTTGTTACTGACGGACCACAAAGTGGCGTATTTATTAAAGGTATATTGTGCGTTCACAAATGCAAGGATAAGCCCCTGTTTACCATCCAGGAATCCGGCTCTCAGCAGCCAGGTTTTACAGAACGCACCGGCGGTGTGAGTCAGAACAGAGAGGAAAGAGCAGCGTTTACCGGCCAGATGACGGGCTTTTGCCCAGTCAGCAGCATAGCGCAGCTGCTTTTGCTGAAACTCCGGTAAATCGCGGCAGGTCAGGTGTAAGACATCCCCTTTCAGTGTGATGACATTGGCACCCTGTGTCTCCAGAGATTCATGAACTGCATTGCAGTTGTACTGATATTGCTCACGGGGATATAACCGCAGGACATGATCCGGATACCAGCCGCTGTGTTTCATAAAACGCCCGAGAAACAGATTACGGCGGGCAAAACGATAAACTGTATTTTTCTGCGGCGTGGTAAGTACCTGTTCAATGGATTGTTTCAGCTCCGGCGTAACCCGCTCATCAGTATCGAGCATCAGGATATAATCCCCGGTGGCATACTGCTGGGCAATCTGCCGCTGACGGCCGAAGCCCGGCCACTCCCGGTTTTCATATACCTGAGCTCCGGCATGGCGGGCGATGGTCAGTGTGTCGTCCTGACTGCCGGAATCGAGCACAATGATTTCATCCGCCAGTCCCTGAACAGAGTTCAGGCAATCACCGATAACATCGGCATTGTTTTTACTGATCATCACAACGGAGAGACGTTTTTTATCTGTCATCAGTGGCTCCGCGGTGGCAGATAAGGCCCGAGCAGTTGCATCAGACGGTGCAGTGCGCCCTGATTTTCATGAAGTACCTCAGCGGCGTGCCGTCCGCAGTACAGCCGGTAATCCTCATCATTGAGCAGATTACTGACGGCGTCACTCAGACTCTGTTCATCAGTGACTGTCAGCAGGGCATCGGCCTGCTGTAATTTGCCGCAGATATTTTTGAAGTTGAAGGTGTGCGGTCCCATCAGTACCGGCAGGGCGTGCGCGGCAGCTTCCAGCGGGTTATGTCCGCCGCGTTCAACCAGGCTGCCGCCGACAAACGCGATATCTGCCAGTCCGTACAGCAGCATCAATTCACCCATAGTGTCTCCGACCACCACCTGTGTTTCCGGTGACGGAATGGTGTTGCTGCTGCGCATGACGTAGGTCAGACCGGCTTTTTCGGTCAGTTCCCTTGCTTTGGCAAACCGTTCCGGATGGCGCGGCACCAGGATCAGCAGCAGGTTCGGAAAGTGGTTCAGCAGGGTTTTATGGGCACTGAGGATAATTTCCTCTTCGCCTTCATGAGTGCTGGTTGCGATCCAGACCGGACGGCGGGCAGCCCACTGACGGCGCAGTGTGACGGCTTTGGCGGCCAGTTCCGGTGTGACAGAAATATCGAACTTCAGGCTGCCGGTCACATGCAGTTGCTGGCGGCGCAGGCCGAGCTCAATAAAGCGTTCCCCGTCTTCCTGATTCTGCGCGGCCACCAGGGTGATCCGGTTCAGGATGGTTTTTACGAAACTGCCTGCTTTCTTATAACCGGCGGCCGAGCGCGCTGACAGGCGGGCATTGGCGATCACCAGCGGAATTTTCCGGCGGTGCAGCTCGGTTATCATGTTTGGCCACAGTTCGGTTTCCATCACGATCACCAGTTTCGGCTGAACAGTATTGAAAAACCGTTTCATTGACCCCGGCAAGTCGTAAGGCAGATAGACGTGATAAACATCATCACCTAATGCTGATAAAACCCGCTCTGAGCCGGTCGGTGTCATAGTGGTGACAGTGATAGGTAACGTCGGATAATGGTGGCGCAATGCTCGGACCAGCGGCACTGCGGCGAGTGTTTCGCCGACAGAAACCGAGTGCAGGATGATACCGCCGGTGCCGGTTTTTCCTTTACAGAAACCATAACGTTCGCCCCAGCGTCTGCGGTAGGCCGGGGAGCGGCGGCTGCGCCATAACAGACGTAACCAGATAAGAGGTTGGATCAGGTAAAGCAGAACCTGGTATACACGCAGTAACATTTTATCAGTTTCGCAGATAAGATTGCGGCAATAGTAGCATAAAACTAACACGAATAGCGCATTAAAAAGCATAAACCCGGCGTCGCTGACGGCGGGATCCCCGCTGCCCGGCACAACACACTGCGCTATCTGTTAATACTGCCGGGAACGATTTGTGGTAATCTGTGCCTCAGAGATTGATACACCTTATTCCCTGATTTCTGTCTGACCCAAATGGAACTCTTATGCAAACAGCATCAGCGCCGGTACAGCGTATTTTAGTAATAAAACTCCGTCATCACGGCGATATGCTGCTGATAACGCCGGTGATTAATACTCTGAAAGCGAATTACCCGGATGCTGAGGTTGATGTCCTGCTGTATCAGGAAACAGCACCGATGCTCAGCCGCCATCCCGGCATCAGCCATATTTTTGCCATGGACAGAGCCTGGCGTAAAGAGGGAACCTGCAAACGTATCGGGCATGAGTGGCATTTACTGAAATCACTGCGCCGCCGCCGTTATGACCTCGTGGTGAATCTGGCTGATCAGTGGTACAGCGCGATTGTGACCCGTTTCACCGGTGCCCGTATCCGTATCGGGCTGGATCTGCGGAAACGGCAGAGTATTTTCTGGAAAAAATGTTACACCCTGCTGGCAGATACCTCACAGGAACTGACCATGCATACGGTGGAGCAGAATCTTAACGGATTAACCCCGCTGAATCTGCCGGTGACTGATAACCATGTCACCATGGCCTGTTCAGAGGAAGACCGGCAGAAGACTGAACAGCTTTTGCAGCGCAAACAGGTGACCGGTGACTATATTGTGGTACAGCCGACATCCCGCTGGTTCTATAAATGCTGGGATGACGACAAGATGAGTGAGGTTATCCGCACACTGGCGGATGACGGGCACCAGATTGTGCTCAGCAGCGGGCCGGATCCGCGCGAAAAAGCGATGATTGAATCTATTCTTGCGCCCTGTCAGCAGGCTGTTGCCGACGGAAAAATTGTGTCCGTTGCCGGAGAACTGACGTTGCCGCAGCTCGCGGCACTGATTGATCGTGCAAAACTGTTTATCGGTGTGGATTCTGTGCCGATGCACATGGCTGCCGCCCTGCAAACGCCGATGGTGGCTCTGTTCGGCCCGACGAAACTGGTGTTCTGGTCGCCGTGGCAGGCAACCGGTGAAATTATTAAAGCATCGGATTACGGGGAACAGCCGGACCCGGATGACGTGGACACAAGGACGGACGAACGTTACCTGAGTCCGATTCCGGCAGACGCAGTGATTACCGCGGCACGGAGATATTTATGAAAAATATGCGTCTGGCGATTGTTCGTCAGAAATACCGCCCGGACGGCGGCGCGGAGCGTTTTGTATCCCGGGCGCTGGAAGCACTGGATAACCGGAATCTGGAGCTGAATGTTATCACCCGTTCCTGGCAGGGTGCTGCGGCTCCCGGCTGGCATATTCATGTGGTGAATCCGCCGAAATGGGGACGGATCAGCCGTGAGCGGGGATTTGCCAACGCTGCCCGTGCCTGCTGGCAGAATGAAAAATTTGATATTGTTCAGAGCCATGAACGCATTGCCGGCTGTGATATTTTCCGGGCCGGGGACGGTGTGCACCGCCGCTGGCTGTTACAGCGGGCGCGGGTACTGCCCGCCTGGCGGGCAAAACTGTTGTTTGCCTCGCCGTACCACCGTTATGTGATGAAGGCGGAGCAGGAGATGTACCATGATCCGCACTTTAAGCAGGTGATTTGTAATTCGGAAATGGTAAAAAAAGAGGTGATGGAAGACTTTGGTTTGTCAGAGTCGCAAATAACCGTCATCTATAACGGGATTGATTCTGAAAAGTTCCATCCGCTGCCGGAATCAGAGCGTCTCGCGCTCCGGCAGACTTATCAGATCCCGGCGGCGGCAAAATGTCTGGTGTATGTCGGTTCCGGGTTTGAACGCAAAGGACTGGCGGCGGCGATTATGGCGGTCAGCCGCAATGATGCGTATCTGCTGGTGGTCGGTCAGGATAAGGCAGAAAAAAAATATCGACAGCTGGCAGCATCCCTGGGTTGTGCGGATCGCATCCGTTTTGCGGGTATGCAGAAACAGACACTGCCGTTTTATCAGATGAGTGACGGGCTGCTGCTGCCGACACTGTATGATCCGTTCCCGAATGTGGTACCCGAGGCGATGGCCTGCGCACTGCCGGTGATCACCAGTACCACCTGCGGCGGGGCGGAATTTATCTCACAGGGTGAAGAGGGTTTTGTCTGTGATGCGCTGGATATTGGCGGTCTGGCAGAGGCGGTCTCGCAACTGCCCTGTGATCACCTGAGCAGCCGGATGTCTGAATGTGCACGGCAGCGGGTTTTACCTTATACACCGGCGGCGTTATCACAGCAGCTTATCGATCTCTACGGGCGGGTCCTGGCATAATGAAACAGCATATTTTATTTATTATTGACGGTTTACCGGGCGGCGGTGCTGAACGGGTGGTGCTGAGCCTGAGCCACGGGCTGGTTCTGACCGGTTATGATGTCACTCTGTTATCTCTCAGCAATACCCGCGATTATGATATCCCGGAAGGGGTGGATTATCAGGTCTCTGCGGATACTTACCGTGGCTTGTTCCACCGCCAGACTGAAATCCGGCGCCGTGCCGGAAAAATGGATGCTTTCTTATCTGATCTGTTTGCCCGCAAAGGTAAACCGGTACTGGTGGTGTCCAATCTGCATAAAACTGACCGTATTGTCGCCGCATCACAGGCACTGACCGGGCTGAATGTCTGGTTCTGCCTCCACGGCATGTTTTCAGCCAGTTATCTCGGCAATAAAACCGGCCTTCGCCGCCGTCTGAAACAGGAAAAAATCCGCCGGGTGTATAACGGACGGAATATTATTGGCGTCTCCGGTGCGGTGTGCCGGGATCTGTGTGAAAACGTAGGCGTGACGCCGCAGCAGTGCGTGACCATTTATAACCCGTTTGATGTTGCGGATATTCAGTACCAGTCGCAGAAAGATAACCCGTACCAGGGGCAGGATTACATGGTTCACCTCGGGCGTTTTCATGAGGTGAAACGGCAGGATCGGTTACTGACCGCGTTTGCACTGGCTAATCTGCCGTGCAAACTGCTGCTGGCGGGACAGGGCAGCCAGTCTGCCACACAAACACTGAAAAACCAGGTAGCTGAACTGGGGCTGGAAGAGAGGGTGGAATTTATCGGTTTTCAGTCAAAACCGATGCCGATTATCCGAGGTGCGAAAGCTGTGGTATTAAGCTCTGACAGTGAAGGACTTTCTTCTGTTCTGATCGAATCACTGATCTGCGGCACACCGGTGGTCAGTACCCATTGCCCGGGAGGAATCGGCGAGATCATGACCGGCGAACTGGCAGCGTATCTTTCAGATATGACACCGGTGAGTCTGGCGGAAAAAATCCGTCTGGTTTATGAACACCCGCCGGTGATCACCCCTGAGATGTATCAGAAATTTGAGCAGCAGACGATTGTCAGCCAGTACTGTGATTTAATTCAGCCAGTCCCGTCAACACACGCGTGAGGAGCACAACTATGGCGAAACCCGCTTTTATCATTACCCTTGATACGGAAGGGGATAACCTCTGGGAATCCGGTCCGGTGATCACCACGCAGAATACCCGGTTTTTACCGCGCTTTCAGGCATTGTGCGAGAAATACAGCTTTAAGCCGGTCTGGCTGACCAACTATGAAATGGCAACGGATGATGCCTATATTGAATTTGCGCAGGATGTGATTGCCCGGCAGACCGGGGAGATCGGCATGCATCTGCATGCCTGGAACAGCCCGCCGCTGAAGGCACTGACGTCAGACGATGATCGCTTCCAGCCTTACCTGATTGAATACCCTGATGATGTGATGAAAGAAAAAGTTAACGTCATGACATCGCTGCTGGAAGATAAATTACAGACTAAAATGCTCAGCCACCGCGCGGGCCGCTGGGCATTCAATGAAAAATATGCCCGTTTGCTGGCAGAATTTGGTTATCAGACAGACTGCTCTGTGACACCACGGGTGAACTGGGCATATACTCCGGGAGCACCGGCACCCATCGGTAACGGCGGCACCAATTACCTGAATTTTCCGTCTGAAGCGTATTTTATGGATCTGAATGATATCCGCCGTCCCGGGGATTCAGCGCTGTTACAGGTACCGATGAGCGTACAGTTCCGCCATTCCCCGCTGATGAACGGCCTGAAACAGTTTTATGATAAGTTACGCGGCAAAAAACGCTCGCCGTCCGTGAACTGGCTGCGGCCGAAAGGCGGGAATCTGGCACAGATGCAGCAGGTGGTGGATGCCTGTCTGGCGCAGGGAAACTCTCACATTGAATTTATGCTGCATTCATCCGAATTTATGCCGGGCGGCAGCCCGACATTCAGGGATGAGGCGGCGATTGATGCACTGTATGATGATCTGGAGCAACTGTTTGCGTATATCGCCCAGCGGGCGGAAGGGATGACGCTGGCGGAGTTTTATCAGCGCAAACTCGCACAGCGTCACGCATCATAATCTTAACGCGGCATGTGCTCTGCCATGGCGGCGAGCACATCATCCGCACTGACAGAGGATAAATCCCCGTCCTTTGATGTCAGGGCAAACTGCCCCTTACCGTAACCACCGATCAGCCTCGGGTCCGTCGGGCCGTACAGGGTGATATTGGGTTTATCCAGCGCGGCCGTCAGGTGGCTCAGCCCGGTATCGACTGAAATCACCCCTTCCGCACCGGCAATTTCTGCCGCCACATCCGCCAGTGATAATTTCGGCAGTACATGCACATGGGTGAATCCTTCCGCCAGACGCAGTGCCCGTTCCTGTTCATGCGGTGCACCCCACGGCAGGCGGACATGCAGATCAGTATCAGCCAACTGGGCAAACAGCGCCCGCCAGTGTGATTCCGGCCAGTGTTTGGTATCACGGGTGGTGGCGTGGAGACAGACCAGATACGGCACGGCATCCGGCGATACCGCACGGTTATTCAGAAAATGGGCGGCAATCGCGTAATCACCCTGTGTCTGCGGTTTTTCATAGCCGAGGCTCAGGGCAAAAAGCTGACGGATCCGCTCAACAGCATGCTGTGTTTTGCTGACAGCGTGTTTCTCATCATAGAAAAAGCTCGCCAGCGGCTCGCGGATACTGTGCCGGTCGTAGCCGTGTTTGCGGCCGCGTGCCAGCCGGGTAACCAGCAGGGCACTTTTAATCAGCCCCTGTGCATCAATCACCGCATCATAGGTCTGTGACTGAACAGCGTCGCGGAACCGGCGGCGTTCATCACGGATATCGCGGCGGAACCAGTTTTTCCGCCAGCGGCGGATAGCAACCGGAATGACGCGATCAACAGCAGAGTGCCAGCCCGGGATCTGGGCAAAACCCTCTTCAACCACCCAGTCAAAGGTGAGAGCCGGGAATACCTGCACGGCATCGGTCAGTGCGGGCAGGGTATGCAGCACATCCCCCATCGACGAGGTTTTGACGATTAACACACGGCGCATGGCGGGGAACTCTTCAGCAAATCATCCAGTTCAGACAGAACCTGCTCCGGCTGAATATCAATCAGGCTCTGATGGTAGCCCTCATGGGCATCCCCTTTGCGGACTTTATGATAACCGGTGATCAGGCGGATAACGCGGGCTTTCTCTGACAGCGGCGGCGTGAAATCCGGGCTGCTCGGGCCGTATAAGGCGACCAGCGGGCGATCCAGTGCGGCAGCCACATGCATCAGACCGGAATCATTGGTGATAATGGCATGACAACCGGCGATCAGATTCACCGCCTGTTCCAGTGAGGTTTTTCCGGCCAGGTTCAGACAGTTTTCGCGTTGCTCATCACTGAGCATGGCGAGGATTTCCTCACCGGCAGCGTGATCTTTTTCTGAGCCGAACAGGACTATCTGAAAATCACGCTCATCAATCAGTTTCTTCGCTAATTCACCGTAGTGATAATGCGGCCAGCGTTTGGCCGGGCCAAATTCGGCCCCCGGACAAAAACCGACGACCGGGCGGTGATCACTGATATTAAACGCAGCCATGCTCTCGGCAATATCCTCATCACGCACCACCAGCTTCGGCCACAGCAGGGGCTGCGGCAGAGCGGCGGCGGCAGGGACATCCGCTTTATCATACGCGAGGGCAACATAACGCTGCACCATCAGCGGAAAAGCGGCTTTGTCGAGTTTCCGGTGATCGTTGAGCAGGCCGTAACGCATTTCGCCCAGCCAGCCGGTGCGCACAGGGATTTTCGCAAAAAACGGCACTAGTGCCGATTTTAACGAGTTCGGCAGCACATAAGCACGATCATACTTATTATCACGCAGGGAATGACCGAGACGGCGGCGCTCACCGAGTGCCAGTGCACCGTGGCCGATCGGCATAGCGACAGCCTCATCCACTTCCGGCATTTTTGCCAGCAGCGGACGGCACCACGCGGGTGCCATCACATCAATTGTTGCCTGCGGATAACGTGTTTTCAGGGTACGGTAAAGGCTTTGTGACATCATCATATCACCGACCCACGACGGCCCGATCACCAGAATTTTCATGTGCGTTTAATTAATTCCCCTGATTTAACCAAGCCATATATTCACGGACACCTTCGGCGACCGTTTTGAACTCACCCGGGTAACCGGCTGCACGCAGATTGGTCAGGTCAGCCTGGGTATACGCCTGATAGCGGCCTTTCAGTTTTTCCGGGAACGGGATGTAATCGAGCGCGCACTGGCGTTCGCTGTGGAAACCGGTCACAGCATCAGCGACAGCCTGGAAAGATTCCGCACGGCCGGTACCGCAGTTGAAAATACCGGATTTGGCATTTTTCCAGAACCACAGATTTACATCTGCCACATCACCCACATAGATGAAATCACGCAGGAAGTTTTCACTGCCGGAGAATAATTTCGGGTTTTCGCCGTTTAAAATCTGATTATTCAGATGGAAAGCGACACTCGCCATGCTGCCTTTATGGCCTTCACGCGGGCCGTAGACGTTGAAATAACGGAAACCGCAGATCTGGGACTCTGCTTCCGGCAGAATTTCACGGACATACTGATCAAACAGGAATTTGGAATAACCATACACATTCAATGGTTTTTCGTACTGCCGATCTTCAATAAAGTTATCGCTGCGCCCGCCGTAGGTGGCGGCAGAAGAGGCATACAGGAACGGGATCTGACGATCCAGACAATAATGCAGCAGCTCTTTGGAGTACTGATAGTTATTATCCATCATGTACTTACCGTCCCACTCGGTAGTGGATGAGCAGGCACCTTCATGGAATACAGCCTCGACATCCCCGAAATCATCCCCGGCCACAATACCGGCGATAAAATCTTCTTTATCCATGTAATCGGCGATATTCAGATCGACCAGATTGACAAATTTGGTGCCGTCTTTCAGGTTATCCACGACTAAAATATCAGTGTAACCGTCATCATTCAGTGCTTTTACAATATTGCTGCCGATAAATCCGGCACCGCCGGTGACAATAATCATCACGCATTCCTCTGTTCGGTTCATTCAAGAAAATGAAAAAATCACTGCTTTTATCATAGCATTGATGGGAGTCTGACGTGGATGAAAAAATTGCGGCGGCAGGAAGATCCCCGTGTTACCGGGTTGTTTTCCGCTGATGATCTGTTATACCGTGAACACTATTTATTACGTTATCTTATTATGTTATCCGGCCGGACAGTGTCTCCGGACTTTAAAGGAATATGCATGAACCCGACCACTGTTTTCCGGTTACCGCTATTATTTGTACTGGCCTATGCACTTATTCTGAGTGGTTCGCTGATCCTGGTTTCTTACCCTGATGTCAGTGTCCGCTATCCTGAATTATCATTAGCGGCCTATTTGTCAAAAGTATTTGCTTTCCAGCTGATTCAGCTGACCGGGCTTTTTACTCTGACATCATTATTTTTTTATCATTACCGGATAACGCAACTGAATCGTAAAACTGTTCTGGCCGTTATCGGTCTTACTCTCTTTCTGTATACAGCAAACATGATCCTCGGCAGCCTCAAAGCGGAATGGCTCAGTCATCTGATGGCGACAATGATTGCGGAGAAAGCGGAGTTTGCTGACGTTATTCTGCTGGTCAAAACTGCAGATATTGGCCTGTACCTGATCTCATTTGTATTACTGGGTATCGCGACCCGTCTGGTGGCGAAATATTATCTTAAAGTCAGCCATCCTGCAGTTATCCCGGACGGAAAAATCCCGGATATTTACGCACTGTTGTTCAGTTGCGGGATGGTTTATCTGATGTGGATGATCGCGTTATTTCTGACGGCGGTGATAACACCATACCTCCCCGGCGGCATACCGGCGCCGCTGTCTGATAATGCGTATACCACCGCAGCAGGTTTACTGATTTCGTGCGGTGTTATTTTTATTGTTGTCCGTCAGCGCTTCCCGGTGGCAGGCGGAATATTGCAGATCAGACCGCTGGTAATTTCCGTTCTGCTCAGTACCGTGCTCAGTATTCTGGTTATGGCGGCGATCACCGCCGGAACGGTTTATATGGTATTACTCACCAACAGTTTCCGGCACTTCGGGGAGACTGAGTTATGGATTATAACTGCGGTTTGTGTCGCTCTGACACTGTGGATAAGCCGTGCTGTCACCGGTGTGATGTTCCGCCGGTGATAATCTGATCATACTGTCGGCCGGGCTGGTTATCCCGGTCCTGCTATCGCTGAGTCTCTGCCGCCGGTTCAGCCGGTACTTTTTCCGCGGCCTTCAGGTCAGTGCTGACTGACTCTTTTGCCGCAGGCGGCGCGGTATCCGGCTGCGGTAGCGCCATGCGGACGGATAACAGGACTTCCGCCACTTTGCCGTTCATCTGATCTCTCAGGAGTGCTTCCGTCAGCAGATTGATATAGTTGGTGTAGAACTCCCCGCCGATTTCTGCTTTACCCTCACACTGCTCAGTCATTGGTGTCAGCCACGGTTTTTCCTTCACCACCGGTTTGACCGGCACGACCGGTTTCTCCGGCTGCGGTTTCACGGCAGATGGTTTACCGGCATGCGTCAGCATATATCCCGGCGATACCAGCTCAATATCCGGCGGCAGTTGCGGGATGAGTTTATGCAGTGCGCGGACCGTCGACGGATGCGGGTGCCCGATAGCGATCACCGACCCCTGTTTGCGTGCCAGAGCAACAGCCCGGTTCAGTTGCTTGCGCGTCTCTTCCTCTGTCTGCACATTATCCAGAAAAACCTGGCGGCGCAGTACGCGAACCGGTGTTCCCTGTGCAGCCTGTGTCGCTTTGGTGCTGCCGATGGTCACACTGTCGAGGAAATAAAAACCGGAGCCGGAGAGAGACGCCATCACATGCTGCATGGCGGTCAGATCAGAGGTCATCGCGCTGCCCATATGGTTATTCATGCCGGTGGCATACGGCACCCGGGCAATCGCAGCTTTAATCAGGGTATCAATTTCTGCGGCACTCATGGACGGGCGCAGAGTGTCGCGCTCCAGTGGCTGTTTGCTGATCGGTGCCATCGGCATATGGATAAGAATTTCACGGCCCTGGCGGTGTGCTTTTTCTGCCATTTCTTTGCCGAACGGGGAATTCGGCAGGATAGCAATGGAGACCTGCGGCGGCAGTTCCAGGATGCGGTTATCATCCTGTTTGCGGTAACCGAAATCATCGATCACAATGGCGAGCTGCGCTGCAGCGGCAGAAAACGTTATCAGTGACGAAGTGATAAAAAGTAACGAAGTCAGTACGATATTTTTGGTTTTCTGCCGGTAAGTCACTGTGTGCTATCTCCCCAGCCAGGGCTGCGGGTTAACCGTCCGTCCCTGGCGCCGGATTTCAAAATAGAGGCCCGGTCTTTCCTGGCCCCCGCTGCTGCCCACCAGTGCAATCGGCTGACCGGCTTTCACCTGATCACCCACATTCACCAGTGCGCTCTGGTTATAGCCGTAAAGGCTCATATCCCCTTTACCGTGCTCGACCACCACCATCAGACCATAACCCTGCAGCCAGTCTGCCAGCAGGACCCGGCCATCTGCCACTGCTTTTACCTGTGTGCCTTCCGGCGCGCCGATTACCATGCCTTTCCAGCGCAGTTCGCCGGAGATACTGTCACCGAACCGGTGCAGCAGCGGACCACGAACCGGCCAGATAGCCTGACCGGCCGGACGGCCCAGTCCCCCGGTGCGGGACATCAGCGAGCGCTCGTCCTGAGTCGGGGTATAGGTGGAACCTTTTTTCTTCGCCTGCGCCTGTTTCTCGCGGATACGGGCGGCTTCACGGGCTTCGCGTTCCGCACGGGCTTTGGCTTCGCGCTCCGCTTTGGCTATCTTGTTACGCAGCTGGCTTTCGTTCTCCCGCATCACCAGCAAATCTTTCTGATCGGCTTTCAGCGAGCGCTCCAGCTCAGTCAGGGTGGATTTCCGGGCGGTCTGGGCACGATCCAGCTTTTTCTTTTCAGTCTGCTGTTTGCCGAGCAGGCTTTTATGCTCTGCGCGTTTTTGCTGCTCGGTCTGGCGGCGGGCGTGTAACTGCTGAGTGGTCTCTTCCAGCTCTGCAATGGTTTTTTCCTGTGCGGCACCGATATAGGTGTAATAGGCAAGGATCCGCTCATCGCGCTGGCCTTCCTCACCCTTGAAAATCAGTTCAATACCCTGATGACGCCCCTGGCGGAATGCGGCGTCCAGTTGTTTTGACAGCAGCGCCCGCTGGGCTTTCTGCTTCGCATCCAGCTGTTTGATTTCTGCGCTGAGAGTCGTGATTTCACTGTCGAGCTGTTTCAGGGTTTTCTGTGTGGAATAGAGTTCACGACCGGCAGCGGCGATATCCTTTTCCTGATTTTTCAGCTGGGTTAACAGATTTGCACGTTTTCCCTGCTGCTCTTTGACGCTCTTTTCTTTCTCCGCGATATTCAGCTGGAGATTTTTCAGCTCATTCTTGCTGGCATCGGCGGTGGTTGTATTGGCGGCAGAAACAGCAAAAGAGACCGGCAACAGCAGAGCTGCCAGTAATGTGCGGACACCGGGGGACACCCGGCGGGAATGCGTGCGGAAAACGTGCTTATGCGCCAATTTATCTGACCCTGCCGTTACGCCAAAGAAACGATCGTATTTAACTATTCTAAACTGCAATTATTCCATGCCATTTAAAGCGTTACCAGTCCTGTTATCCGGGATTTACACTTCGGGACAATCCGGCGGCGGAGATTCACCGCGAATTTGTTGCGTTTGTTTTTTACCTTAGCCGTGAATCAATGGTAAATTAACCCCTCTGTCTGTCGGAAAAATGAATTTTCGCGGCATGCGCCGCAAAATTACGATGAAAACAGCCATAACCCGGGCAAGACCGGCTGTATTTGAACCGGCACACAGGTATACTTCTGCCCTTTGATCTTTGTTATTAACCAACGGGAGTTATTGTCCCCCATGCTGCAAGAAATTATGCCATTTGTCAGTAAGCACCCTATTATCAGCCTTGTATGGGTCGCGTTACTGATCTCAGTCATCGTACTGACTGTCAAAGGACTGTTTTCAAAAGTGAAAACAATTCCGCGTTCTACCGCTATCGCACTGATTAATAAAGAAGAAGCGATTGTCGTGGATACCCGTACCCGGGACGATTTCCGCCGTGGTCATATCATTGACGCGGTCAATCTGACGCCGTCAGAAATTAAAGACAACAACCTCGGTGAAGTGGAAAAACACAAAAACCGTCCTGTTATCCTGGTTTCCGCCAACGGTATGGAGCTGGTCAAACCGGCTGAAAGCCTGCTCAAAGCCGGTTTTGAACGTGTATTTGTGCTGAAAGACGGCCTCTCCGGCTGGACCGGTGATAACTTACCGCTTTCCCGCAGCAAAAAGTAATCCGGCAAAGGATGATTGGAACATCCCCTTTGTAACTCACACTCTTTATATGGATATCAAAAGGTAACACTATGTCAGAACAACAAAACACAGAAATGTCTTTCAACATTCAGCGCGTTTACACCAAAGATATTTCTTTTGAAGCGCCGAATGCACCTGCCGTTTTCCAGCAGGAGTGGCAGCCGGAAGTGAAGATGGATCTGGACACCGGCTCAACCAAACTGGCTGATGACGTTTATGAAATCGTTCTGCGCGTCACTGTGACAGCGACTATGGGCGAAGAAACCGCATTCCTGTGTGAAGTTCAGCAGGCCGGTATTTTCACCATCGGCGGTCTGGAAGGTACTCAGCTGGCACACTGCCTGGGTGCATACTGCCCGAATATCCTGTTCCCGTATGCCCGTGAGTGCATCGCAGGTCTGGTCGGCCGCGGCACATTCCCTCAGCTGAACCTGGCACCGGTTAACTTCGATGCACTGTTCATGAACTATCTGCAGCAGCAGGAACAACAGCAGGCTGCGCAGGAAGGTACACAGGAAGCATAATGACAGACGCTTCTATGACTGTACTCGGTGCCGGTTCATACGGCACCGCTTTAGCGATCACACTGGCCCGTAACGGGCACCGTGTGGTGCTGTGGGGGCATGACCCGGAACATATCCGTCAGCTTGAGGCTGATCGTGCCAATCAGGCATTTCTGCCGGATGTCCCGTTCCCGGATACCCTGATCCCTGAAGCCTCCCTTGAAAAAGCCCTCGCGGCCAGCCGTAATATTCTGCTGGTGGTGCCGAGCCATGTGTTCGGGGATGTGCTCAAACGTGTCAAACCGCTGCTGCGGCCTGATGCCCGGATTATCTGGGCGACCAAAGGTCTGGAAGCGGAAACCGGGCGTCTGCTGGGTGAAGTGGTACGCGAAGTCCTCGGGGATAAAATTCCGCTGGCCATGATCTCCGGTCCCTCTTTTGCCAAAGAGCTGGCTGCCGGACTGCCGACGGCGATTGCTGTCGCAGCGACAGAGCCTGCCTTTGCGGATGAGGTTCAGCAGCTTTTCCACTGCGGCAAAAGCTTCCGCGTTTATAAAAACCCGGATTTTATCGGGATCCAGCTCGGCGGTGCCGTGAAAAACGTCATTGCGATTGGTGCGGGGATCTCTGACGGAATGGGGTTCGGTGCCAATGCGCGAACAGCACTTATCACCCGTGGTCTGGCAGAAATGACCCGCCTGGGTGTGGCATTAGGCGCAGATCCGTCTACCTTTATGGGGATGGCCGGCTTGGGTGATCTCGTGCTGACCTGTACTGACAACCAGTCCCGTAACCGCCGTTTCGGCATGATGATGGGGCAGGGCGTGAGTGTGGATGAAGCACAGGAGCGCATCGGTCAGGTGGTGGAAGGATACCGTAATACCAAAGAAGTTCGTGCGCTGGCAGAGCGTGCAGGCGTTGAAATGCCTATCACCGAGCAAATCTATCAAATACTCTACTGCAATAAAGATGTGCTCGAAGCTGCCCGTGCCCTGTTGGGGCGAGCCACCAAAGAAGAAGGTGAGCACTTTTAAGCCCGTTTTTTTATCCGAAGTCTGTGAGGTAATTATGTCCTACGAAGAACTGGAAGAGGTCTGGAGCTATATAAAGCAGGAAGCGCGGGACTTTGCTGATTGTGAGCCGATGCTGGCCAGTTTTTTCCATGCGACATTACTCAAGCATGAAAATCTGGGCAGCGCGCTCAGTTTTATGCTGGCCAACAAACTGGCAACCCCGACCATGCCGGCAATTTCTGTCCGTGAAGTGGTGGAAGAGGCGTATCACAACGATCCGCAGATGATTAAATCTGCCGCAATGGATATCAAAGCCGTCCGCCTGCGGGATCCGGCAGTGGATAAATACTCCACGCCGCTGCTCTACCTGAAAGGCTTCCACGCCTTACAGGCATACCGCATCGCCAACTGGCTGTGGAACCAGAACCGCCGTGCGCTGGCAACCTACCTTCAGAACCAGGTTTCAGTGACATTTGGTGTGGATATCCACCCGGCCGCAAAAATCGGCCACGGCATTATGTTTGACCACGCAACCGGCATTGTCATCGGCGAAACCGCGGTGGTGGAAAATGATGTCTCTATCCTGCAATCCGTCACCCTCGGTGGTACCGGCAAAACCGGCGGCGACCGCCACCCGAAAGTCCGCGAAGGCGTGATGATTGGTGCTGGTGCCAAAATCCTCGGCAATATCGAAATCGGACGCGGTGCCAAAATCGGCGCAGGCTCCGTGGTTCTGCACCCGGTCCCGGCACACACCACCGTTGCAGGTGTACCGGCAAAGATAGTCGGCAAACCGGGCTGCGATAAACCCTCCCTGGATATGGATCAGCACTTTAACGGGTGCGAGGGGATTTAGTTTCCTGATTCAGCAGCCAAAAGTAAAAAAGACAGCCAAGGCTGTCTTTTTTGTGACTGAAATACAGAACACATTAATCCCGCAATAACGCCCCTGCATAATCCAGCTGCCGCCAGGCTTCAAATACAATTACTGCAACGGTATTGGATAAATTCATACTGCGGCTGTCCGGCAGCATCGGCACGCGGATTTTCTGATCAACCGGCATATTATCCAGCACATAAGGCGGCAACCCACGAGTCTCCGGCCCGAACAGCAGATAATCACCGGCCTGATAGCTGACATTACTGTGACGAGGTGTGCCCTTAGTGGTCAGTGCAAACACCCGGTTACCGGTTGGCGACTGCGCATTATCAGAACTCAGCCCCTCGCTGTCGAGAAAGGCGTAATAATCATGATGATGTTTGATATCCGCAAACTCACTGTAATCCAGCCCGGCCCGGCGCAGACGCTTATCATCCCAGGTAAACCCCAGCGGATGGATAAGATGCAGCCGAAAGCCGGTATTGGCACATAACCGGATGATATTGCCGGTGTTAGGTGGTATTTCTGGTTCGAATAAGACGATGTTGAGCATATTACCCCTCTCTTAAGGGGCAATAGTTTATCAAATAAAACATGGTGTTATAATGTTACTTCTTAAATTCGTGGCGAACAGTATTAGCAATTCCCTGTTCCAGGCTCACTGGGGCAACAAATCCGGTATCAGCAATAAAATCGGATTTAAACTGAGTACGGGCACAGAATTTTTTAATGCGGATGCTGCTTATCGGGAATTCCTTACCAGTCACTTTTGCCAGAATGTCAAAGCAGTAACCACCCAACAGACCAACACTATATGGTACGTGGATATTAGACTTATGCTTATCCATTGCTTTGCAGATTATATCTGTAAGGTCTTCCATATTAAAATCAGGTTTATCGACATAGTTAAATACATGGCGACCTGAATTAAAGGTAGTAGCAAATTTTAAGAATGCGGCAATATTTTCGACATAAGCCATTGATTTTTGGTTTTTACCGCCGCCAATCATCAGGAAGCGACCGGATGCAATCTGGCAGAATAAATTATAGACATTACCACGGTTATTTTCACCAAATACCACAGTCGGGCGGATTGTCACCAGTGTGCGATCTGCTTCTTCTGCCTGCCAGGCATCATAAACATGTTCGGCAGCTAATTTGGATTTACCGTAATCATTGAATGGCTCATATTGACCATCTTCACCGGTTTCTTTTTCAACAAAACCGTAAACGGCAACAGAAGATGTAAAGACGATATGTTTGATTCCAAGCTGAGCTGCGACATCACATACATGTTTAGCGCCATCGACATTTACATCATAGTAAAGACTGATAGGATGCACATTATCTTTGTGCTTTGCAGCCAGATTAATAATAACGTCGGAACCTGTCAGTGGCTCAACCAGAGATTCCGGTTTAGTGACGTCCCCAAATTCCCAATGATCAGGAAATGCAGCACTTTTCTCAATATCAACGATTTTGAACGGGATATTGTCTTTTTGTAATTGTGTGGACAGGCGAGTACCAATGAAGCCTGAGCCGCCGATAATGATGATCATTTTAACTCCGGGTAATTTTATCGTTTCAATATTTTTTTAATGAGAGATTGGGAAATAGATTCTTTAAAAAACAATAGTACTATTGTATAAGAAAATATAGAAAAAATCATAGACAGAATAGAAAATATAAATACATTATGTATGTGCTCACGAAGAAACGGAATAAAAAACATAGGCAGGCAGCCAGTGATATATATGCATATGTTTTTGTTAATAATAGGTATTTTTATTTTTTCTTTATTTCTGATGTGGAAGTAAATGATAATTGACATCAGTAGTAGTAGTGATAGTGTAATTAGAATACTTATAGATGAATTTATACTTTCTTGGAAAACTAATTTCACGATAGCATTTACTAAAGCAAAAGCTATAAGAAGAATGATATATACTTTTTCTTTGTTAAGTGCAAATAGTGTTTGAGTAGCCAATATTTTTAATAGTGAAAAAAATAGTATGTAGAATGAAAATATTTTTATAGTATCGAGAGCTGGCATAAACTCATAAGAGCCGAATATGAATAAAAATTCGGAAGCCATTAAATATACACCGATGAAAGATGGTAATACTATCATCATTAAGGAAGTATATATTTTATTTATAAGCAATAAAAATTCCGTGCGGTTAGTTTTTGCAAGTATAGATAACCTGGGTAAAGTAACTTGAGTAATAGTTGATGAAATAACAACTACCAAGACAATAATTTTTTCAGATAGTGCAAAATAGGCCACTTCAGTATTAGAAACAAATGCTCCCAGAGCAACCTTATCAAAGGCAAAAAATAAAAAACCAACATCAACTAAAAATAATGTAGATGCTATCCTTTTAAAATGTGAAAATAACTTATTGAGTCTAACTAATTTGAATGAGAAAAAAACTCTTTTTTTATAAAAAACAATATAATAGAAAGAAAAAAGAGCATTTATTAGGTCAAAGAAAACATTCAGCCAGACATAGATAAGATAATTGTCAGATGATGTAATAAGGAAAAACATTAAAATCAATGATACGCTGCGGCATAACATTGTTTTTATTGAAATAAATTTATAATCTTCATGTGACTCATTGACCCACTCAATATCAAATGCAAGCAAAAATAACTTTAAAGCAAGAACCAATGATATGATTTGTACTTTTGGATCTTTAATTACAAAGAAGATTAGTAATAAATATAGAAATAACGAAAAGGTAACTAAAAGTATATTGATAGTAAAGATATTAGAAAATAAAAAAGAAGATTTTAATCTGTTGCTTCTTACTTTACCTAGTTCTCTTATGGCATAGAATGATAATCCGAGAACGGCGAGTGCATTAAAATATGAGTATATACTTTCAGCATAATTAACAGAACCGATGTTATCAGGTGATAATGTTCTATATACATAAGGTATTATCAATGCTGGTAAGGTAAATCTGAATAAATTTAAAGCAAGTTTATATACACCATTCAAGGTTATCGATTTTTTCATTTTAATATTTTTGCTTTTAGTTTTTTAATTATTCTGCAAAGGTTCCTATACAAAAAATAAGGAGATATATTTATGATTTTTAAATCAACTATTTCAATATTTTCTGCGCTATTATAGGTATGCATTGCTATTGTTCCAAATGGTAATTTCAAGCTCTTTATATAACGTTCACTATAATTATTCTCCGATAGCTCATTTATTTCCATAAAATTAACGCGGTAACCATAACGTTTTGAACAATCCTGAGAAACTCTTATATTATTTAATATCTCACCGGCGTTCCGTGACTTTGAAATATCATGAACAACAGGATTCCCGATAACAGGTAAGAATGTTCCACTTAATGGGTCGTCTGTAACATATAGACTAAGTTCATCACCAAATGATACACCCATTTTTTTTTCAGAGGTTAATAGGTACCATAGCCCATTTTTATTAATTAAATTAGTATCAACAGCAGATATATTATCAATGAGTGTTCTTATTTTTTCCCATTTATAAGGGAACTCTATACATTTATATAAATCAATAGTGTTGTTATATGATGATTCAGGAATAATATATAGCTCATCATTTATTTTCAATATAAATGGATGGGAAAGATGATAATTCTCTTCAATAATTATATGATTATCAATTATTTCTTTGTTTTTAACATCTAGTGTACCAATTGAAATATAGCCTTTATCAGTATCATAATTTAATGCTTCATATAGAACATAATATTTTGAGTTATGATAGTATATAAAAGGGTCAGCCATTAATTCATTATTATCAAACTTTATTTTTGACCATTTATCGGTGCTTTTTTCTTTAAATGCAAGAATCCATTGGCTGGGGATGAAAATTTTAGTAAATAATGTTTTAAAAAATAATATAGCGTATAGTAATGGAGTAAATATAGAACGAGAGTATGATGGGTTGCGTATATTTATTTTATAGCCATAACGCTCTTGTAACATGCAAATTTTACTATCAACTAATATCTTATTTTTTTTGAAAGAAATACGGTTTGGGAGAAGGGAGTAATTTATCTTTTCACCATTATCGTCTGTTATTTCAAACAATAAGCTGTCATAAAAAATAGTAGATAACATAATTTCTAATAATAGGCTTCTACCACTGCCTATTTTAAGCGAAACCATGAAGTTAATTCCTTAATTTGCTGTATATTTTTGATAGAAGATAAGTTGGTAGAATACGGCTTAGTATTCTTAATGAAAAATATGGAATTGAAGTGTATTTCTTTTCTAAATCAGAGTTGAGGATATACTTTAACATGGTGATTTCTGATTTTACATATTTAAAACCCTTTCTGCGATTAATCATGGCTTCACCGACCCTGGCAGAAACTAAGATAGTATCGAGATTAACGAGGTTATAGTTTTTATTTAAAAGCCTGAGCCACAAATAGTAATCCTCCATATAAGGAAGATCCATATACCCACCAACATTAATAATATGTTTTTTCCTAAAGCAAACTGCCATATGGTTAAATGGATTTCTTTTTTTTATTACTTTAACAATATTATCACCAATAGGAACTTTTTTTACTCTGATGATTTCATCTGAAGATGCTTCAAATTCATTAACATGTGATCCACATAAGGTTATCTCAGGATTCTGAGTCATATATTTGTATTGGATCTCAAATCGATTTGGTAAGTTTATATCATCAGTATCAGCTCTCATCACAATATCATTAGAGCATTGTTCTAAACCGATGTTTAATGCGATACCAAGGCCACAATTATTATCTAATATAACATTCTGAATGGGTAGTAATGCTTCCCATTTTTCAATCACGCTATATAGTTCAGATGTTAATTTCCCATCATGAACAATGATAACTTCATTAGGCAAGTATGTTTGTGTATAAATACTATTTAAAGCAGCGTCAAAGAATTGGCTATTTTCTTTATAGTAAATAGAGAGTAAAACTGAAAAGTTATAATTCATATTTTAATATTTATTAAATAATGTATTAGTATTGGTGGTAGCAGAATTGCATTAATCTATTTTTAATGATATTTGCATCATCCCTAAATTGAGGGAATCGCTCAATCAGATTGGTATTTTTTATAGAAACCGAAGGATCGAAATATTTATTTTTCCACTGGTGGTTAGCAATGTCTATATTACAAAAGTCGCATACAGTTCTAATGGTAGAGTCATAATTATAAATAAAATCTTCAAACTGCAGATAAATTACATTTTCGTGCTCGGTCTTATTTTTTCTTAAAAGCTGGAACCATTCTATATAAGTATCTAAATTGTCAGATGGAATCCATTTTTCTTTCCACAATGCTTTGTTCAATATATATAAGTCTCTGGGGTCTCGATCAACGATAATCACTTTAATTTCATTGAAATAGTTAGTATATTTATCAACATTATCAGAGGGTATTATTTGGTCAAATACAACGAAATCTTTATTATTATGGTTAGAGCTTAAAATAAGCTCGTTCATATAGTTTTTGACGTGTTGATGAAAGTTTTTTCCGGAGGAATAATACATTTTTTTATTAAAAAGAGACCCATAAAAATTGGCACCACCTTCTTTCATTCGCAGTATTTTTTTCTGAATTATTCGTTCAGAATAATAAATGAATTTTCTGAAAAAAGATGAGTCAATGATATCTTGGTGCCAAAAACCATCCCATTTAATATCGACAATGTTATTTATAAATTTATCTGATATTGATTTAAATTGACCATTGAAAAATGATTCATAATTATATACTTTACTTTTGCTTAAATAATTTATATAAGCAATGAAATTATTTATATGATAACTGGTTGTTAGTCGATTATTATTTTCATTAATACCATAATCTAAGTCTCTTATACCATTAGGATCCTGAATAAATCTGAATTCGAAGTTACCCATGGAAGAAACATTACTAAACTCACCGAGTAGATCAGAAATAACACTTGAGCCTGTGCCGCCATAACCAGTACACGTTATTACTTTTGGTACTTTCATTAATTATTGACCTTTGAAATTGATTTAATAATATCGAATATGTTATTAACAGAAATTTCAAGCTCTTTAACTTTATCCGGCGTAATAACAGATAATTCTTTTTTTATTTTAGTGGTTGAGATATTCTCAGTTCTGTCAAGGTAAATGACTTCACAGATATTTTTTAGGCTATCAAATTTTCCTTCCCAATCATTCCCCATACCTAAAATATCTATATTATATTTTTTTATATCCAGTTCTTTCTGTTCCCAATTACACTCAGGTATTACTTCATCAACATATTTACAGGCTTCAACAATTTCTTTCCTTTCCTCAAAAGAACAAAATGACTCTTTTCCTTTGAGCTTATTAAATTCATCTGTTGAGATCGCAACAACTAAATAATCACCATAAGACTTCAGTCTTTTGAGTAATCGAACATGTCCGATATGAAATAAATCAAAGGTTCCATATGTAATAACTTTTTTCATTTTGCTTCTCTAGGGTGTGATATTACCTGAAAGTTGATCGATAAACCATGGACGACTTAATAAGTATCCTAAGTGAACTAGAGTAATCGTTACCAGAAATGGTTTTATTATTTTATTAATACCTTCTATTTTCATTGATAACATATAAATAATAGGGATTAAGAATGGTAATAATAAATAATATCGAATTGCCATTTCCCTATTAAATGACATAAATATTGCTAATGCGAATACTAAGATATAGAATTTTATTGCTCTATATAATTTGTTATGAACAACAGGAATATTTTTATTTTTTAATAGATATAAGAATACTAATAGATGAAAACCATACATAATGATATTTAAATATATAGTAGATATAGATCTACGATCATTAAAATAGATATGCCGAGATATAGTGCGACTAATTATATAGTAATCATTATAATTTCGAGATATGTACCCGCCAACATCAAATATAAATGTAGCCAAGGAGAGTAATAATATTAAAATAATCAGACGGATATTGAGATATTTAGATATTATTACTATAAGTATTAACAATGCATTTGAAGAATGGATAAATATTGACAATGTCATTATGAAAATAGATGCTGTGCTAAACTTTAAGTTTTTAATATATAGGCTAAAGCCAACTAAGAAAAAAGAAAAGCCAAGTACTTGCCTAAAATAATTTATGGTTCCAATTATTGAGCTTTGAGAAAATAGGAGGCACCATATAAATATTACTATATGCTCATTAATGTTTTTACCAAGAATATAATAAGAGTAATATATAAATATTCCATATAGTACTGTAATGGAAATAAGATATATTCTCTCATTTATTGAAATAAATCGTAATGCATCTGTTAAAAGGGTAAATAGTAACTCAAAATCCCAATTCCGATTTAAAAAATTATCAATATAAGCTTTAGTATCTGAGCCAATTGAATAATCCCGCAATCCAAATAGTATTGCATAGGATAGTATCATTACCAATGCAATTAAAGCGGATAATTTCTTATTACTTTGTATATTAAATATAATAGAAATAGTTAAAAATGATAATGACAATATTATAATAAATAGAGGGGAGTACTCATAAATCATGTCCAAGTATACCTTTCCAGTTGTTTGCGATTACCTGAATATCATAATTTAGAGCGTCATTATAACCCTGTAAAATCAATGCGTTACGTAGGTTTTTATCAGTGATAAGTTGATTTATTTTTTCAGTTAAATCGTATGTATCATTTATATTTACGAGTAATCCATTTTTTAAATTATCAATTAGCTTTATTCCACCGTTAGTACTTGTCGATACTAAGGCACACCCTTGGGAACGAGCTTCAATTATACTCATTGGCATTCCTTCAAATAGAGAGGGAAGAACACTAATGGTAGTCTCTTTCAAATATTTACTGATATCATTAGTAGAAGGAAGGAAACTGATATTTCTTAAGTTTAATTCACTTGCAAGTGTTATGAAATTAGTTTTATCTTTACCATCACCAATTATTGATAATTTCCAATCAGGATGTTCACTTTCTATTTTTTTCCAGGACTTAATTAAAGTATCTACACCTTTTTCTTTCGTGACTCGGCCAATAAATGATACCGTTTTATTCTCCTGAGATAGGTCTCTTTTATATATTTCAAGTGGGCATGGATTAGCAATAAATGTAATTTTCTCATCTATAACGCATTCAGGAGTTGTATCTGTATTTTTAAATAAACACACTACATTATCAAATACTGAAAAGATCATTTTTACACGATGTCTGGTGAATAATCGGGACATGTAAAATAATTCAAATTCAGCATTGCCGCCGTGAGAAAAATATACCAGCTGAATATCTTTAAATAACCCTAACTTCCTGAGAATATAAATAGGTTCAATATATGCAGATTTATTGACAACTAATATTGAGTTTTTGCACTCTTTTAATATTGGGATTATTGCCAGTAGATTTAAAGGAAGTGAAAGTAGTTTCCATTTAAAAAAGAATGTCTTAATCTTAAATTGAATACCTTCGTGTAAAGGAAAATAAGGTTCGCCTTTAACAACAGAGATTATTTTACACTTATATCCATGTGTACTGAAATAGTTAGCCCATGTTGTTATAACCCTGACAACACCACCAGCACCAACCATACTTTCTGTCAGGAAAACAATATCTTTTTTCATATTATTTATTTCTAAGGTTATTTACAATATAGTCGTAGATAAGCTTGCTGCTACCATATTTAACTTGATTAAAGTAATTATTAATAAGTTCTCTTTTTTCCAGGAAATATTCATTATTAGTTAGAGACTGATGTATTTCATGAATAAACTCATTTTGAGTTTTTGGCTTAGGACCCGGAGTGGAAAAGTTGTAGTCGAAATTTAATCCTACCTGGCTTTGATATGTTTCAATATCATATGGGAGAAATATAATTGGTTTATTTAATAATAGGAAATCAAAATATATGCTGGAATAATCGGTGATTAAAAGATCAAAATGGGGCATAACATCCATAATCTCTTCACACTCATCAGAACTGAAAGAGCGTATCCATTTTGATTCTGAAATATTTATTTTTTGAAGATGATGAGGACGTAATAATAATAAATATTGGTTTTCCTCAAGAAATTGCTCTAACTGAGTCTGGGAAAAATCTTCAAATGGGAAAAATTGGGTATCTTCCCCGATCCAGCTTTTACCATAAATTCCTGCCCGCCATGTCGGAGCATACAGTATAATTTTTTTATACTCCGGAATATCCTTAATAAAGTAACTTAAATTCTTTGGTTCCTCAAAAAGCTTATCATTTCGTGGTTGCCCCATCGTTTTTATGACAGAATTCTTAATTAAGAAGCTTTTTGAATATATCTCTGCAAGATTATCAGATGTTGATGAGAATAATGTATAATGCCGTGCAAACATTTTTAGAGTAAGTGCTACCCGGAGTTTATTAATTCCGCTATAACCCATTAGGCCCACTTTTTTTAGTGGTATTCCATGCCATAAATTCACAAGTATTCTGTTCTTATGATTAAAAGGTGTTTTTAACGGAAAGCCACCATCAGTGATCCAAATTTTTGCTCGGGATATTAATTTTATATCTTCTTTGTACTTTGTTGTTATAAAGTAATCACCATATTCTTTTATTAGATCATTCCTTTTGGCATCATCATTTATAATATATTTTATTTCAAAATCTTCTTTTTTATTATCAATGATATATTCAAATAATGACCGAGAGTTGAATTTAAAATTATTTTTGTCAAAACTGAATATTGCTATGTTATTATCAGGCTTGTTAGTTAAAGATATTAACATATTTCTTATTGTTATAAGAATTAATTTTATTTTATTCATGGGTTTGTTTTTAATTAATTATTATATAACATAACAAGGCTATTATAATTTTCTATATTATCCATTTCGCCAGCGACATCAGATGAAACTTCATAAGTTTTCATGTTTAGGTCATGAATTATAGACATAGGGATATTATCCCAATAGAGCTTTGAATTATTTAGACTCGTTACATCAGTAAATTTTGGTAGCTCAGCTAAAATTTTTTCTGATTCAGCTGATTTCCAGTAAGAAATACCTAATAAAGAGGGGGCTGTTGGTTCTTTGATATCTATTCGTTCGATATATCCATTTCTGCCTAATACAGGAATCCATTCATGTTCAGGAGTTGTACGTTTTACAGTATAATAAAGGCTGTGTTCACTTTTGATAAAGATATTTTTCAGCAGTACAACATCAGCATCAATAACCAGAGTATCATTAAAATAATCGGCTATTTTCAAAAATGAATATATATTATTGTACTCTTGATACTGTTCATTATGTATCAGTATACAGCCATATTTTTCTTGCAGATATTCAAACTGATGTGCGAGATGACCGGTGACAATAACTATTTCAGTAATACCGAATTCTGACAGATATTGAATTGTTCTTTCAATATTAGGTATTCCACCGATAGGTAAAAGAGCCTTATGTGTTTTTTTTGTTATATCACCAAACCGGGAACCAAGACCAGCAGCTAAGATCACAGCATTCATTTTGCTAAAACTTCCTTTGATTGCAGATTTGTAATAAGCGCTCCGGCTATAATAATAGCTGAAAGCACTAATAATAAAGGCGATAACTCATACCCTAATAATGGGCCAAGAAGAATTGCCCAGGCAGAATAACTGATGTTTAGCCCCATCGCTTTTATTGGACCTAATTCACCTATTGCACGATAATAGAACAGGTATGAAAGGGCGCCAAAAATTGCAATTACAGCCATTGTCAATATCAGAGAATTATTCAGAATGATATCAGCGACAGCGAGTGCTTCTGTTTTAAAGAATAATGCAATTATCAGGAAGTAAATAACGGATGAGGTTAATTGCCTGAGAAATAATGCAATTTCATAGCTGAGATTATTTTTTAATGCATAAGAACAAATGGTACTTTCCAGTCCCCAGCCCACTGCGCAGCCTAGTGAAAATAAAAATCCAAGTAATGATATTTGGTTAAAACTATCAAGGTTTAGGCCAATATATGCAGTAGTAATAATAACCAGTAAAAGTCCCAGGAAATTTACAAAAGTTGTTTTTACTCTCAGAAATATATAAGCAAACAAGCAACCTAATGCCGGGTAAATAGTGGATATGGTAGCAGCTATTGAAGCATTACTGTAATAGATACCTAAAATATAACAGCTCATACCTATAGGGCCACCACTGAGAGCCGCAAGGCAGATTATGTAACTATCTCGTTGTTTCAGGGAGTTAACTAATTTTTTACTTCTTCCAGATAGAGTTATAAACGAAAATAACCATAACGATGAGAATAGGTCATGAAGGAAGGCGATACAAATAGAGAAAAGAATAGCATATTTTAGTGTATCGACTGATGATATATTATAGTCTACAAGTATTGTATCAAGTGCCCAGAGTACTCCTGATGCTAAACCAACAATAATAGACTTATTCAGTAGTTGCATATTTTTTCCTATGGAGATTCATTTGTTTTTGGCATTTTTTGTATCTGTCAATACCGTAGGTTCCAAATAAATTTTCATTTTTTTCTTTGATTAAAGTCCATATTGACCATAGAAAATTCTGGCATGCTTTATAAATTAATATTTTTTCTTTTATCGCTTCTGATTCAGAAGAATATTCGTTTAAATAATGATTTAAAAAAATATTCTCATCGTTATCAGATAAATGTGATTCTTCACAAAGTGCTGCAATATCCCAGATATTGTCATTCATTCCGGAATATTCCCAGTCGATGAGATAATAACCATTATCGTTATAGATGAAATTTTCAGGGACAGGGTCATTATGGCAAGGACAGATATTCAGACCTAATTTATTCAATCTTTCTTCAAAATATAAAAAATAAGATTCAGTCTCTGTGAAGTCAGGATAGCTGATCTGATTTTTATTTAAGTCACTCAGATAACGTTTATATTCTTCAAAAACATTGAAATGATTTTCAAATTTTAAATCTGACTGGTGCAAGGTTCGTAGTAATAATGCTATATTTTCCAGATTTACATCTTTGTTGATTATTTTTGGTGTTAGTGTGACAGCATTATTTATATATTCAGTTACTTTTATACCATTGTTGGTATTGTAATAATATAATTTGGGGTTTATTCCCAGTTCAGTAGCTAACTCACAGTTAGCCTTCTCATTTCCTCTGTTAATCAAAACATTAGTATTTTCACCCGGTAGTCTGACAACTGTTTTCGTATTTTGTGTTTCACAATAATAGTTTGTATTTGTCATTCCGCCGATTTTTTCTATTTTGACCGGAGGTTCAGCTATTGCAGAATGTACAATATCTGCAATAGTTGTATGGATATCATCTGCCATAAATAAATGTCAGCCATCATATTTATTAAAAGAATAGCTACCGCACTGGGTTACCGCTCCCAGAGTGCGCTATTGCGAGTGTATCTTACTGATTCTATTTAAGAATCGAGTCAGTAAGAGTTTTGGTGTGTTACAGAGGGCTGATTTTTCAATAAATTGGGGGGTTGTTTATACCCAATCAATCAGCTCTGTTTATATGTGCAGCCAAAGGCTAGTCCGATTACACGAACAGGTCAAGCATGATAACACTCGTGAGTCTTTCATTAAACGAACTTTATCCGGTTTAATGTGGCAATATTTTTCTTTAAATCTGTCTTTTTTGTGTTAACAGCAGAAAAAGTGTTACTTTAAGCCATAGCTATGGTTTATTACTTTTTCTAATCGGTACATGCACAATTACAGCAGAAATGTTTTATTACATCATATTGATGGCAATGGTAATTCCTGCTTAAGAAGGAAGAGTTACCGGGGGCTGATTTCCCCGGTAACTACAGAGAGCCTCAGCGTGGGTGCAGCGGCAGCCAGATTTCCAGGCGAAGTCCGCCGAGCGGGCTGTCGTTGGCGGTGACTTTACCGTTGTGCTGGCTGATAGCGGTGCTGACAATCGCGAGTCCTAACCCGGTGCCGCCGGATTCACGGTCGCGGGCTTCATCCGTGCGGTAGAACGGCCGGAAGATATGTTCGCGATCTTCCGGGCTGACACCCGGGCCGTCATCATCGACCACAATGCTGATACCTTTGGTGTCGGCACTGAATGCGACCTGAATATGCTGGTTTGAGTAACGCAGGGCGTTACGGACAATATTCTCAAATGCGCTGCCAAGTGCGGACGGGTTGCAGTAAATTGTCCACGGGCCCGGCGGTGAGGTGATTTCCAGCGTTTTATGGCGCTGTTCTGCCTCAAACTTCGCGTTGTCGAGAATGTCATCCCACAGCTCATTGGCCTTGATGTTCTGGCGCAGCAGCTCATTTTTGTGCTGACTGCGGGAGAGAACAAGCAGGTCATTGATCATGCCGTCGAGGCGGTGGGTCTCTGTCTCGATGCGTTCCAGCTCTTTACTTTCACCGTGGCGGCGGCGCAATAGTGCTGTAGCCAGCTGAAGCCGGGTGAGCGGGGTGCGCAGTTCGTGGGAGATATCGGATATCAGCCTCTGCTGTGCGTTCACCATGCGTTCAAGGGCGCTGATCATCTGGTTAAAACTGTTACCCGCCGCAAGGAACTCCTGGGGGCCGGCTTCCAGTTCCGGATGCTGGCGCAAGTTACCCTTGGCAACATCATCCGCCGCGTTTTTCAGTTTTCGTGCCGGTTTTGCCAGGCTCCACGCCAGCCAGAGCAGCAGCGGGGTGCTGATCAGCATGGTGGCGGCCAGTAACAGGAACGGGCGGTCAATCAGGAAGTTGATAAAATCAGACTGTGCGGTGTTCGCCGGGCGGATAAGATAAAGCTGATAGCGGTCTTCGCCGTCCCTGACTTCAAACGGCCCGAGCAGCTCAATGCGGCCGTAACGTTTCTTTTTCGGGTTGTCAGTGTTATCTGACTGACCCATAAAGTTACGGATGACCTGGGAATCATTGCGGATAGGCCCGATGATCCGGCCTTCAGTGGTGACAATAATCAGGCGCTTGTCCGGCGGCGTCCATTTTACCAGGGCGCGGGTCAGCCGCCGCCACCAGAGCAGGTCATTCGCCGGATCCTGTGCGAGATCAGATTCAATATGTTGCTGCAGCATCATCCCCTGTCGGTACTCGGCCTCCTGGAGCGGCATCAGCTGCCGGGAGTCGAGCTTCGGCACCATCAGCACCAGTAACAGCACCAGTGCCAGGGTAAACCAGAAGATGGCGAAAATCCGCGCCGTCAGGCTGCTTATCATGTTGCAGATACCATTAAGTAACCACGGCCGCGTAACGTTTTAAACCACGGCAGGCCGTCTGTGCGCTCCGGTAATTTGCGGCGCAGGTTGGAAATATGCATATCAATGGCGCGGTCAAACGGCGTCAGGCGTTTGCCCAGCACTTCCTGGCTTAAGTGTTCACGGCTGACCACCTGGCCGAGGTGCTGTGCCAGCAGGTAAAGCAGCGTGAACTCGGTTCCGGTCAGATCCAGTACTTCGTCACCGAAGCTGGCTTCCTGGCGGCCCGGGTTGAGCTGGAGTTTATCCACCATCACCACGGAAGAGTTACTGCTGCTGTCGCTCTGCTGCTGTTGCTCACTCCAGTTGGAGCGGCGCAGAATCGCGCGTATACGTGCCACCAGCTCGCGATCGTTAAACGGCTTCGGCAGATAGTCATCCGCACCCAGTTCGAGCCCCAGAACACGGTCAAGGTCACTGCCGCGTGCGGTCAGCATAATCACCGGAGTCTGGTAGTTCTGGCGCAGTTCTTTCAGGGTTTCAATCCCGTTTTTGCGCGGCATCATGATGTCGAGCAATAACAAGTCTATGGAATCGTCAAGGAGGGTCAGTGCCTGCTCGCCGTCATGTGCAATGACAACGTTGAACCCTTCCATATCGAGTAATTCTTTTAACAGCGAGGTTAATTCGCGGTCATCATCAACAAGCAGTATTTTATTCATTATTCACGTCCTCCACGTGCAAAATACGACAACAAACGTTTCTATTCCATGACTTTACGTTCTTTTACATGCTCTGACGCATGTTTGCAGCCGGGTGCGTATAGTTAATTCCAACGGGTCAGGTGACGCAGACTCAGAAGTTTAAGGAGTTACTATGGGTAAGATAGCAACAATCACTTTAGCGTCAATGTTTGTGATGCAAAGTGCGCCGGGACTGGCGCAGGATTCAGAAAGTGATAGCTGCGTTACCCCGGTGCAGAGTCACAGTCAGTATAAAGGTATAACGACATCAGGGGGAGATGGTTATACCTCTATGTTGACCGGTATCCGGTTAACGGAAGAACAACGGATGCAGTTGCGGGATCTGATGCACAATTACCGCGACCAGTTACGGAATGTCCGTAACCTTGCAGAAGATGATATTGCGCTGTACGAGCTGGTTAAGGCCGAAAAGTTTGATGAAACGGCCGTGCGTAATCAGCTTGAAAAGGAGATGCGCAAGCGGCTGGATTATCAGGTTGAGATGATACGGGTTCACCATCAGATGTATCAGTTACTCAACCCGGAGCAGAAAATGCAGCTGGATGCCAATTTTGAGCCGGAGAGTATTCATACCTCATCCGCCTCCTCCGCGCAGAATATGCCGGAATGAATTTGTCAGAGTAGTGAAGTCAGTTGAGTCGTTAAGTAGCACCCAAGAAGTTTTTCCTTGCCATAGACACCATCCCTGTCTTTTACAGCCCCTCACGAGGGGCTTTTTTTTGCCTGTTTTTTGGCGCCGGAGATGCCGTAGATAAAAAAAGCGGCCTTGCGGCCGCCGTAACTGAATCACAACGGGAAATTAAAAGTTGTAGCGCACGCCGATATTGCCGTGCAGCGGCGATTCTGTTTTGTCGCCTTTGCGGTAATTGATTTCCGCATACGCCTGAATCTGCGGTGTGAAACGGACAGTCAACCCGCCGCCGGCTTTCAGGCTGTCACCGGAGAAATCGGTGTCGAACGTATTGCGCTGGTTAATGGTCACATCATTATTACTGATAAACTCATGTTGCCAGGCCAGTGTGGCGTAAGGGGTGATGATCACCTGATTGTTCAGGGTGAAATCTTTACCCGCGTGCAGGCCGAGTTCGGATTGCAGGGACTGCTGTGCATCCAGTTTTGCCTGCATATTATTGTTCAGATGAACTGATTTGCTGTCCGCACGCATATAGCTCAGGCGGGCATACGGTTCGGCCCAGAAGGCTTCCGGCAGATCAAAGGTGTAACCGGCCTCTGCGGATGCACCGTAAGCATTCTGTGAATAATCTCCGCGGATGCTGCTGCGGTTGGTGGAAACCGCACGTAACTCATTATTGAAATGGTTATATTTCAGCACACCATCGAGGTACCAGCCGTTATCTGAGAACCAGGTGGCATAACCACCGGCAGTAATACTGTCGATGCTGCTTTCGCCGCCGCGCTGATGCTTCAGTTTGACATCGTTATAGCCGGTAAAGACGCCGAGCAACAATTTGCCGTTTTCCAGCGGGACAGATTTATCCGCACCCAGCTCAAAACCGGCCTGATTCAGTTTAAAGTGTGTGTGTCCGGTGCCTGCACGGGTTCTGTCGCCGGTCAGACGCACCCAGACCCCCGCATCACCCTGATTATCCCGTAATTCGCCGCGGCGGAACCGCAGATTGTCGAGTTCGTGATTAAAAATCAGCTGCGGCGCGGCAGCCATGGATAACACCGCATCGGTGGATGGTGTGGTTTTATCCTCAGGTACGACCGGCGGAACCGGTTTTTCAGGCTCGCCCGGCTCATCTTTCTGAGCGGCCAGATACCAGATTTTGCCGTCCTGCTCATCACGCTGATAGAGCGAGTACATATAGGTCCCGCCGTCCACCGCATCAATATTAGTGCCGTCGAGGGCGCTCAGGCGGAATTGTGCATTGCTGCTTTCGTCCGTGATTAAATCAAGACGTGATTCATCCGGACGGGTAATTTCAGCCCCGGAATCCTGTATATTCAGAGCATGATCACCACTGCTGTTACGGATAGTGAGGTAATCACCCTGTTGCTCGGCAATGGCCGTGTTCATATAGAATGTCTGGCTGCCGGAGAGATTTTCAATGATCAGATGGCTGTACCCGGCGTTGACCGGTGCAACAAACCGGACCTGACCCTGTCCGCTGAGCGAACCGGCAAAAGCGGCATTCCCGGTATCACCGGTGATCACCATCAGGGTGCTGTCCGGGCCGGATAAGATAACATTTTCCGCATAAGCTCCGGCATCCGCTGCCAGTTTGTCTTCTGAACCGGCAGTCAGCTGTACCTGCGACTGCTGATTAACAGTCGTGACGCCGAGGAGCTGTGCCCCTGCCGCCAGCCAGCTTTTGGCGCGATCATTCAGCGTGGTATCTGTCGCAGAGGAGCCGCTGTAAATACTTTGTACGGCGGTGTCATATAATTCGTTATTAATGGCTTGTCCGCCACCTTTAATAATCTGGGCGCCGCCGTTTTTTATCCGGTTAAATTCTGCAATACCGGCAGATGCAGATGCATTCTGATTGAAAATATATTGCTGGCCGCCGTCAACGGTTGTATTGGTTGCTTTGGAATCATCGACAACATATTGCCGTGCTCCGGCGTTTACGAGGGTATTATCGGCAAAACCTTTACCGTGCAGTTGCTGTAATCCGCCATCATTAATAATGGTGCTGTCCGCAAACCCGCCGGATTTCAGCATCTGAGCACCGCCGTTATTCACGACCGTATTCAGGGATTTACCATCCTGCTGGACATATTCATAACCGCCGTCATTGACCTGTGTACCGGTTGACTCCCCGCCCAGGTAAATAAATAATTTCCCGCCGCTGTTGACGATATTATTTTCAGACTTGCCCGGATCATCGGCTTTACCGGTATTACTGACATAAACGGTTCCGCCGTTGAGTACGGAATCTTTTAATGTTCCGCCGTCCAGAACACGGATTAATCCGCCGCTCTGAATATCAATACGGCTGCCGGTGGCCGGGAAACCGGTGTGATAGCCGTCCCAGGCAATATGGGTTGTTTTATCAATCCAGACTTCAGCGCCGCCCTGAACCTGAGAATCCTCAAACAGGCCGAGTACACTGAGCTTACTGCCGCTCAGCATGGTCAGATTCTGAGCAATGCCGACATAATCTGTTGGCTTACCTTCTACCCAGGCACCAATTTCATAGCAATCATCAGCGGTCATTTCACCGGTGAAAGGCACGCTTCCTGTCAGGCCCACATTTTTACGGCTGCCGCAAAATGTTTCTGCCATAACTAATGATGGTACGGTTGAACATAAGACGGCAATAATGGAAAGGTGCAAAAGTTTCTTTTTTGTTTTCATTAGTTATTCCCTGGTGTCGGTATATATAACGAAAGCCATTTCGTCAGACGGAAATGGTAAATTTAAAAGGCGTAAATTTTATTTATGAGATGAGTATCTTATTTAAGGTTTGTTTAATCAATGGGAGCAAAAATGCATATTTAAGTGGTTTTTTTAAAATTAACTGATGGTAATGAATCTTAATACACATTATGAATGAAGTTAATCTGATGGTTTTTTTATTTCTTTGGCTGGAATAAAATTCTGATGTTGTCTGTTTTTGGGTTATTTTTATTGCTTAAGTTCCATATTTGATTTATCAGGGGTAATGGGTATACCCGTAATATGCGTAATGATGGGAATGTAATAGATATTAACTTAATGTAATAAAATATTTCTGATATCTGTTTTTTAAATCCGGTCATAAATTATATTCAACAATTGCAAAAAAATATTATATAAATTTCTATTGCATTATTTATGTCACGATGTGAGTGATGACATAATTGCTTACGGTTTGTTTTTGTTAATTACACAATGTGCGGTAAATCCGGATATATATTCTTTCCCGGATATGCCTTTTATTTCAGATCCTGCCTTTGACCCCTGCTTTTCCGGTAACGCATTATTTGTGAAAAAAATGTTTCATATCCGCTAATTATTTTTTGTTTTTCGGGTATCCTTAACGGGTATGCTGAGTAATCCTGCGGTTATGACAGGCCTGTGTTTCCGGTGTCTCAAAATGACAAAAAAATCCGCAAAGATAGGTGCATCCGGCTAAACCTTATCTTACTATATGATTAGGTGAATCAATTCAGCAATGCGTTACAGCAGTGAATTCCCGAAGCCTGACCGGGGAAGCGTGATAACATGCCGCTCAGGTTTTTCAGATTTACACATATTACATCTGCAAATCAGAGGTCATCATGAGCAAGAAGATCAAACGAATCGGTGTGTTGACAAGCGGCGGTGATGCGCCGGGCATGAATGCTGCAATCCGTGGCGTTGTCCGCGCTGCGCTGTCAGAAGGGCTGGAAGTTATCGGGATTTATGACGGCTATCTCGGCCTGTATGAAAACCGGATGAAACAGCTCGACCGCTTCAGTGTCTCTGATGTGATCAACCGTGGCGGTACCTTCCTCGGGTCGGCGCGTTTCCCGGAATTCCGTGATGACAAAGTGCGGGAAACCGCGATTGAAAATTTGCGCAAAAATGGCATCGACGCGCTGGTGGTTATCGGCGGGGACGGTTCTTATCTCGGTGCCAAAAAACTGACCGAAGCGGGTTTCCCGTGTATCGGCCTGCCGGGGACTATCGATAATGACGTGGCGGGAACCGACTACACCATCGGCTATTTTACCGCGCTGGAAACCGTGGTTGAAGCTATTGACCGCCTGCGGGATACCTCCACATCTCACAAACGTATCTCTATTGTGGAAGTGATGGGCCGCTATTGCGGTGACCTGACACTGTCCGCTGCCATTGCCGGGGGCTGTGAATTTATCGTTCTGCCGCCGAACGAAGTGGAATACAGCAGTGATGAGCTGATTGCAGAAATCAAAGCCGGGATTGATAAAGGCAAACGCCATGCGATTGTGGCGATCACCGAACATGTCACCGACGTGTATGAGCTGGCGCGGCAGATAGAGGCGACAACACATCACGAAACCCGTGCAACGGTACTGGGGCATATCCAGCGCGGCGGCTCGCCGGTGGCGTATGACCGTATCCTGGCATCCCGCATGGGCGCTTATTCTATTCAGTTACTGCTGGAAGGTTACGGCGGCCGCTGTGTCGGGATCCAGAATGAAAAACTGGTTCATCACGATATTATTGATGCGGTAATGAATATGAAGCGGGTGTTTAAGAAAGACTGGTATGAGACCGCGAAGAAACTCTACTAAAAATCCTCGTCATCCTTCAGCCTGTGGCCGCGTTGGCTTCATTCATCGCCCGGGTCACATACTGATGTATGCTCCCCGGACTCTTCATTTTGCCGCCTTGCCACAGACTGAATGATTTAGAGGATTGTGCGAATTGTCCTTCAGCCTGTGGCGGTGTTGGCTTCATTCATCGCCCGGGTCACATACTGATGTATGCTCCCCGGACTCTTCATTTTGCCGCCTTGCCACAGACTGAATGATTCAGAGGATTGCGTGAATTTTTTAAAGATAATACCTGATGACTCAATTTGGGATTGATCAGAATAAAAAGAAGCGGTTTGCACAGTAACAGGCACAAAAAAAGCGGCGATTTCGCCGCTTTTTGCTGTCCGGAGTCCGGAGATTATTTTGCGGCTTTTGCTGCCGCTGCGGCTTTGACGATCACGGCGAAAGCATCTGCTTTCAGTGATGCGCCGCCGACTAATGCACCGTCGATATCCGGCTGGGTAAACAGCTCTGCGGCGTTTTTATCATTTACAGAACCGCCGTACTGGATAATAACCTGCTCTGCCACTTTCGCATCTTTCTTCGCGATATGGCTGCGGATAAATTTGTGTACTGCCTGTGCCTGCGCAGGAGTAGCGGACTTGCCGGTACCGATAGCCCAGATTGGCTCATACGCGATGACGGCGCCGAGGAATGCATCTGCACCCTGAGTGTTCAGAACGGCATCAATCTGACGTGCGCAGACTTCTTCGGTTTTACCCGCTTCATTTTCTGCTTCGGATTCACCGATGCACAGTACCGGGGTCAGACCCAGTTTTTTCAGGATCGCGAATTTCTCTGCCACTAATTCATCACTCTCACCGTGGTAAGTGCGGCGCTCGGAGTGGCCGATAATGATGTATTGTGCGCCGATGTCTTTCAGCATTTCAGGGGAGGTTTCACCGGTGAACGCACCGGAGAGATTCAGACCGGTATCCTGGGCACCCAGTACAATGGAGGAGCCCGCCAGAACCTGTTTGGCCTGAGAGAGATAAATTGCCGGTGGTGCGATCGCAACATCACATCCGGTGACATTGCCGATTTCATGACGCAGAGCGGTGATCAGCTCATAAACCATTTTACTGCTGCCGTTCAGCTTCCAGTTACCCATGACTAAGGGATGTCGCATTGTATTTCCTCCTGCCGGAATGAGTTAAATGACTTAAGCTTTATTACCATTGTCCGCGCAGAGCGGCGAACAGGCAAACAGAGAGACAGTATAGTGAAAGCGGCGCGAAATAGCTTTGCTTTTCGTCCACTGTTTACTGTGCCGTATCACTATTAGATAGCGAAAGCTTAATCGGTTCAATAGCGAAAGTTACCCCATTTTTATCATCAACTACCAGAAGATAGCGTAATGCACCGAATTGAGAGGCGTAAGTGCCGGTTTTGAAATCCGTTGCCAGTGCCCGGCTCAGGGCGGCATCAATATTGTTTTTATTGAGCGTCGGTTCGAACTGAATAATCAGTGCCTTAATATAGGCCAGCATCAGGGCTCGGTTGGTTTTTTCCGCTGCACTGTCTGCACCGGGCAGCAGTGTCAGCTGGAGACTTTTGATTTTTTCACTGTCGCGCTCAAGGATGGCGGAAGAGTAAATATAAGGGCTGATGCGGGTTGCCGCCCGCAGATAGCTGGCGGTAATGTCGTTTGAGGCCACGACTTTGTATTCCCGTAATGGCAGCGACGGGTTGTTGCGGTTAAACTGTTCGCGCATAACGGGGATGGTGATGCCGAAAGCAGGGGCATCCGCCTGAAGCCAGAGTGTTTCCGGCGGGCAGGGGATGGGGATCAGTACCGCGTCACCGGCCGCAGCCGGTGTGACGGGCAGCAGCGTGCATCCCGCTGTCAGGGCGGCCAGTGCGGTTTTTTTGACTGCGTTCATAGCGACTCCCTGTGGTCCGTCTGCAATATAACCAGTGTACACGATTAGGAAAGAGAAATGACACTACAACAATGGGCGTTTTCGTTTCACGGGCGGATCGGCCGCAAAGCATTCTGGGCGGGGATCGGCGTGTGCGGCGCAGTGCTGTTTCTCCTGATGTCATTACAGGGGCTGTTTAAGCTGCCTGTTGAAGTGATTATGGTGCCGGTGCTGATGGTGATGTATCCCGCCGCCGCGATTTTTACCAAACGCCTGCATGACCGCAACAAGCGCGGCGGCTGGGCGTTAATGCTGGTGATGGCGTGGGCACTGACCACGCCGGACTGGAGCCTCGCCGGTGATTTCTGGCAGTGGGGGCTGGGGCGTTTTCTGCCGATTTTTATCGTGATGATAATGGTGCTCGACTGCGGTGTGTTTAAAAGTCTTGATGAGGGCAACCGCTTCGGGGAGAGCACACAGCCGGTGGATAAAATCGACAGCCACTGAGGCAGAGACAGCGGGCGAACCCGCGGTCAGGGTATCACCAGTATTGCTCGCTGGTGATATGGCCGGGTTTGCGGCGCAGGTGTTTGCGCATTTCCCGCCCAGTTTTCAGCAGATTTTGTGTGTCTTTCACCATCTCCGGGTTACCGCACAGCATCACATGGCTGTTTTCGGCGGTCAGCGGTAATCCGGCGGCGGCTTCCAGTTCACCGGAACTGATCAGCGCCGGTACCCGGCCATGCAGTGAGCCTTCCGCATGCTCCCGGCTGACGACAGTCACGATCCGCAGTTTGTCACTCCCGATTTTTTTCTGCAGTTCCCGCATCAGCGGCAGATAGCTCAGGTCGGCGGCATAGCGCACAGCATGCACCAGCACAATATGACGGAACCGCTCCAGATCTTTGCCATATTGCAGAATGGATAAAAACGGGCCGATGGCGGTGCCGGTGGAGAGCATCCAGAGGGTGTCGCAGTCCGGTACTTCATCAAGCACAAAAAAACCGGCCGCTTCATCGGTGATCAGCAGTTCATCTCCCGGGGTCAGGGCTGCCAACTGCGGGCTGAGTTTACCGTCGCCGACAGTGACCAGATAAAATTCGAGGTCATCATCATCCGGTGCATTAACATAAGAATAAGCGCGCTGTGTGCGTTCGCCGTCAATTTCCAGGCCGAGTTTGGCGAATTGTCCCGCTGTAAAGGGAAGGACAGGTGCCTGAACATGCAGGCTGAATAAGGTATCAGTATGGTGTGTGATACGTGTGACACGTCCTGTGATCCAGTTTGACATGCATAACCTCCGTCAGTCGCAGAATGGTCGTTATTAATATGTAAACCAGTGTAATAAGCCAACGGGGAAAAATGTATCGATTAAATGCGTCAGAGGATCCTGTCGCATGAATACGATAAATCAGGATGAACTGTACAGTTTAGTTGCCGGAAACAGCATAAAAACGGTCGTTCTGTTACAAAAATAAATGTGTGAACTATCTCCCAAAATTTTTTTAATTTGCTATTTTATACGGTATCGCAAGTATGACTGATTCCGGCCGTGATTAATGCTGCCGGAATTGTGCTGTGCCCTCCCGGTGACAATGTAAAGACTGACAATAAAAATGAAAAAACTGGAAAACTTTCATCTGCTGGTAATGCTGATTGCGCTGATTGCTGTCGGGCAAATGACGCAGACAGTGTATGTGCCTGTAATAACGGATATTGCGCTGGATTTCGGTAAACCGGCGGGTGCCGTGCAGAGCGTGATGGCGGCGTATTTATTTACTTATGGTGCATCCCAGCTTATTTACGGGCCGATTTCAGATAAAGTCGGCCGCCGTCCGGTGATCCTCACCGGGTTATTTATTTATGTGTTATCCACGACTGCCGCGCTGTTTTCACCGAATCTGACTATGCTGGTGATTGCCAGCGGGTTACAGGGGCTGGGGACCGGGGTGGCCGGGGTGATGGCGCGAACCATGCCGCGTGACTTATACACCGGAATTTCCCTGCGTTACGCCAACAGCCTGCTGAATATGGGGATCCTGGTCAGCCCGCTTATCGCCCCGATGCTCGGTGGTGCACTGGCATTTTTCTTCGGCTGGCGTGCCTGTTATGCGTTTCTGCTCCTGCTCGGTCTGGCGGTGGGTTACAACATGTGGCACAAACTGCCGGAAACCCGTCCGCCGATGAAAGAGAAACCTAAAATGTGGGCCTCTTTCCGTCTGCTGCTGACCAACCGGACATTTGTGCCGTATCTGGCGATGCTGATATGCGGCCTGGCCGGGGTGGCGGTATTTGAGGCATCCAGCGGTGTGCTGATGCGTGACGGCCTGGGGCTGGGCAGTATGGCGGTGAGTATTCTGTTTATTCTGCCGATACCTGCGGCATTTTTCGGTGCCTGGTTTGCCGGGCGTGACAGCAAATCCTTCAGTTTTCTGGTGTGGTGTGCGGTAATCTGCTGTCTGGTGGCCGGGGCGCTGATGTGGATCCCGGGGCTGCTGGGCGTGATGAATGTCTGGACCTTACTGATCCCTGCTGCGCTGTTTTTCTTTGGTGCCGGGATGCTGTTCCCGCTGGCCACCACGGCGGCCATGGAGCCGTTCCCGTATCTGGCGGGGGCTGCGGGTGCGCTGGTGGGCGGATTGCAGAATGTGGGCTCTGGTGTTGCTACCTGGATTTCCGCACTGATGCCGCAGGGCGGACAGGGCAGTGTCGGCCTGCTGATGCTGGCGGTCTCTGTGATTATGGTGTTGTGCTGGCTGCCGCTGGCTCACCGGTTGCAGAATCAGCAGCCGATGGCATCCTGAGTCAGGCTGCTGATATAAAGAAAACGGGCACTATTGTGCCCGTTGTTCTGTTTCGCAACAGAGTAGTGATCACTGATGCAGTTTATGTTTTTGCAGAAACTGTATGCCTTTGTCCGGAAAATCAGTAAATAACCCTTCTGCTCCGGCCTGAATATAAATAGCATCAAATAACTGTTCAGTGTTTTCCGCATACGGCGGCAAGGCATCCGCGCGGACAGTAAACGGATGGATCATCAGTTGCGAAGCGTGTGCCTCTTTTGCCATCGGCGTCAGAGTGATGTGACCCGGTTTGGACTCCTTGCTGATAAGCATATGATAATCAGGCCCGATACCATCAGCATATGCTGCGATTTTACTCATCGCACCGGGAGCCATCATCCAGTCGTAGTTATAGTTGACCCATTTGCCTTCCGCATTCTGTTCAAATGTTTCCTGCCAGTCGGTGTAAGCGATCAGCTGTATCAGCATCAAATCCATCTTCATTTCCGGCATCAGCTCATTTTTGATGCGCTTTAATTCATTCGGATCGAAACACTGAAGAAATACCCCGGAATCTTTAGTCTGGTAGCCGTAGGCTTTCAGCACTTCCAGGGTTTTACGGGTGATATCTTTACCTTCCTGACGGTGGAACCACGGCGCTTTGATTTCCGGGTAAATCCCGGTATTTCTTCCGGTGGAATGGTTCAGACCCTGAATGAACTCAAGTTCTTCCTGAAAGGTATGAATACGGAAATCTGATTTTCCCATCGGAAAACGACCCGGATATTTTTGTACGGCTTTACCATTTTCGATTTCAAACCCCTCGGTAAATTTCAGGGATTTAATTTCCGCGAGGGTAAAATCGATGGCGTAGTAACGGCCATCTTTACGTGCGCGATCCGGAAAGCGTTTTGCCACATCGGTAACACGGTCAAGGTAATGATCATGCAGGACGATGAGCTCATCATCTTTGGTCATCACCAGATCTTGTTCCAGATAATCAGCACCCTGTGCATATGCCATCGCTTTGGCCGGCAGGGTATGCTCCGGCAGATAGCCGCTGGCACCGCGATGTGCAATCACAATCTTATTGTCTGCCGCAAAAGCGGCAGAGCCGCAGATCATGGCACCCGCAAGGGCACTGACAAGATAAAACTGACGGGGTATATTCATCTGTATGTCTCCGCTTATGCTTTATTGCGGGCGATTTCATCGTGATGTTTCTTCTCACCACGCATCACCACAACTAACAGGATCACAGCGAGCACACTGCCGCCAATCATGACACCAAAACCGCCATCCCAGCCGAAATAATCCACAGTAAAGCCGACGATTGCACTTGCTGCCACAGAACCACCGAGATAGCCGAATAATCCGGTGAATCCGGCGGCGGTACCGGCTGCTTTTTTCGGTGCCAGTTCCAGGGCATGCAGGCCGATAAGCATGACCGGGCCGTAAATCAGGAAGCCGATGGTGATCATACACGCCATATCAACAGACGGGTTACCCGCCGGGTTGAGCCAGAAGACCACGGTGGCAATCGTCACCAGCGTCATAAAGAACACCCCGGTTGCGCCGCGGTTTCCTTTAAAGACTTTATCTGACATCCAGCCGCACAGCAGCGTACCCGGGATCCCCGCCCACTCATACAGGAAATAGGCGACAGAATAGCCTGTTATATCGAAATGTTTGACTTCCCGGAGATAGGTCGGTGACCAGTCGAGCACGCCGTAACGCAGCAGATAAACAAAGACGTTAGCAACAGCGATATACCACAGTAACTTATTCGGCAAAATGTATTGCATGAAGATCTGTTTTGCCGTCAGTTCAACTTCACTGTTCTCTGTATAGTCATCAGGATAGTCGTTTTTGTACTCTTCGATTGGCGGTAAGCCGCAGGATTGCGGGGTATCCCGCATCAGGGCAAATGCGATGAGTGCCACCAGAATGGCCGCAAATGCCGGCATGTAAAACGCCGCTTTCCAGTCACCGAACCAGTACATCCCCAGCAGCATCAGCATCGGCGGTAAGCCGCCGCCGACGTTATGGGCACAGTTCCAGATTGATACAATTCCGCCGCGCTCTTTCTGTGACCACCAGTGCACCATAGTACGTCCGCACGGAGGCCAGCCCATCCCCTGGAACCATCCGCAGAGAAACAGCAGAATAGCCATAATCCAGACGGAAGAGGTTGCCCAGTCGCAAAAGCCCATGATAAGCATGACAGCCGAGGCAAGGATAAGCCCGGTCGGGAGAAAATAGCGCGGGTTAGCCCGGTCAGAAAACGATCCCATGATAAATTTGGAAAGACCATAAGCAATGGAGATCGCAGACAATGCCGTCCCCAGTTCGCCTTTGGAAAATCCCTGCTCCATCAGGCTGGGGAAGGCGAGGGCGAAATTTTTCCGGACCAGATAATAGGCAGCATAGCCAAAAAAGATACCTATAAAAATTTGCCAGCGCAGACGGCGGTATACCGGATCAATGCGATCAGCACTGAGCCTCTGAATGTGCGGTGCAGGTTTAAACAGGCTTAGCATAGACATCTCCCTCGCTAAGTATTTGTCAGTATTTGGTGGTGAAGTTTACCGGAACAGCAGCGGTTTTCTTCATATATATTCCTTTTCGCTCACAGAATATTCGATTTAATTCGTTATTACTGTGAATGTCAGCACATGCGGTTACATACTGATTACAGTTGGTTGTTTTTTGTGATCTCTGACGGGTATCCGGGAGTTTGGTCTGCGGATATGTACTTTTACCGGGTGAGGCGGATTTTTGTTCTGGTGGTGATTATTGTTTTCGCACATAAAAAACCGCCGGTATTAACCGGCGGCAGAGAGATAAAAAACAGAAAGGGGATTAGCTGTGATCTTCCCAGTCCTGTGCGCGGGCAACGGCTTTTTTCCAGCCGCTGTAGCGGATATTCCGTTCGGTGGTTTCAATGCCCGGACGGAAGGTTTTCTCGATGGTGGATTTGGCTTTGATTTCCTCGAGATCCTGCCAGAACCCGGTGGATAACCCGGCCAGCAGTGCCGCACCCAGTGCAGTACTTTCGCGGATCAGCGGGCGTTCCACTGACGTGCCTAGGATATCGGACTGGAACTGCATCAGGAAATTGTTTGCCACCGCACCGCCATCGACACGCAGCGCTTTCAGACGGGTTCCGGCATCAGCCTGCATGGCTTCCAGCACGTCGCGGGTCTGATAGGCGATAGATTCCAGGGTGGCGCGGATCAGGTGATTGCTGTTCACACCCCGGGTCAGGCCGAAAATAGCACCGCGCGCATACGGATCCCAGTAAGGTGCGCCCAGGCCGGTAAAGGCAGGCACCACATACACACCGTTGCTGTCTTTGACTTTGGTGGCGAAGTATTCGGAATCGGTGGCATCGGCAATGATTTTCATCTCATCGCGCAGCCACTGGATGGAGGCACCGGCCACAAATACCGCGCCTTCAAGGGCATAATTCACTTCACCGCGCGGACCGCAGGCGATAGTGGTCAGCAGGCCGTGTTCGGACAGTACCGCTTCGTTACCGGTGTTCATCAGCAGGAAGCAGCCGGTGCCGTAGGTGTTTTTCGCCATGCCCGGCTGAACACACATCTGGCCGAACAGCGCCGCCTGCTGGTCACCGGCGATACCGGAGATAGGAATACGGGTGCCGCCTTTCCCGCCGATGTTGGTTTTGCCGTAGATTTCCGAGGACGCTTTCACTTCCGGCAGCATGGCGCGCGGAATACCGAACAGGTCGAGGATTTTCTGATCCCACTCCAGTGAGCGGATGTTATACAGCATGGTGCGCGAGGCGTTGGTGTGATCGGTGACGTGTACGCGTCCCTGGGTCATGCGCCAGACCAGCCAGGTATCGACAGTCCCGAACAGTAATTCTCCTTTCTCCGCCTTCTCCCGCGCACCTTCGACATTGTCGAGGATCCACTTCACTTTGGTGCCGGAGAAATACGGGTCAATCACCAGGCCGGTATTTTCCCGGATATAGCGGACCATCTCTTCATTCTGTTTGAGACCGGTGCAGTAATCTGCTGTCCGGCGGCACTGCCAGACAATCGCATTATAAACCGGTTTGCCGGTCTCTTTTTCCCAGACGATGGTGGTTTCGCGCTGGTTGGTGATACCGATAGCTGCGACTTCGTCCGGATGCACGTCAGTTTTGGCGAGGACTTCTGTTAAGACTGAGCTCTGTGTGGCCCAGATTTCCATCGGGTCATGTTCCACCCAGCCCGGTTTCGGGTAGATTTGAGTGAATTCGCGCTGCGCGATATCGATAATATTGGCATTACGATCAAAAAGTACCGCCCGTGAACTGGTGGTTCCCTGATCCAGCGCGACGATATACTTTTTCTCACGGGTGATTGTTTCTGTTGTCATAATTAAACCTGTTTTATTTCTGAGTGAACAAACACGCGATAACGTCAGAGTACGTGATTCGCTGCGGTATTATTTTTCGTCCCCGGTATTACACACTTCGCACGGCAGATGGCGGCCGATCAGCTTGCGGTAACCGAATGCACCGAGTAACCCGCCGACGATCGGCGCAAACATCGGTACCAGGAAATACGGGATATCACGCCCGCCGGTGAAGGCAATATCTCCCCAGCCTGCAAGGTATGCAACCACTTTCGGGCCGAAGTCACGGGCAGGGTTAAGGGCGAAGCCGGTCAGCGGACCGAAGGAGCCGCCGATAACCGCAATCAGCAGACCAATCAGCAGTGGTGCCAGCGGGCCGCGCGGTACACCGTTGCCGTCATCGGTCAGTGCCAGGATAAGACAGACGAGGATAGCGGCGATCACCACTTCGATAAAGAACGCCTGACCCACGCTGACCGGTGCTGCCGGATAGGTGGAGAAAACCCCGGCGGTAAAGAGGCTTTCCTGTGAGCCGCGGACAATATGATGCACCTGGTCATAATCGAGGAACACATTGTAATACATGGCATAAACCAGCGCTGCAGCGGCAAACCCGCCGAGGAACTGGGCCACAATATACGGAATCACTTTGCGGCGCTCAAAGCAGGCAAACAGCCAGAGCGCGAGTGTGACAGCCGGGTTAAGATGTGCGCCGGAGATCCCGGCTGTCAGATACACCGCCAGTGCCACACCCAGACCCCAGATGATACTGATTTCCCATAATCCCAGTTGTGCACCGGCGATACGAACCGCGGCCACACAGCCTAAACCAAAGAAGACCAGCAGTGCTGTACCCAGGAATTCGGAGAGACATTGTCCGAAGAGGGTCGGAGATTTCATTAGACTCATAGTATCAATCCTGATAGTGCAAAATTAGGGTGAAATAAGTGCAAATTATTAACAAATAATGTTCTTCGTGTATCAGACGTATGTCTTAGTGTGAATTTATCGTTAATGAGCGGAAACGAGAAATAACGAAATCAAAAACTGTGGATCTCGTCAACAAATTGAGCGATTTCGCTTATTTTATAACAAGCGAGCAACATTCAGGCGAATATCAGCCGGATTTTATTCTGCTGCATTATGGGGAATACACGGGATGTGACTGGACACATTGATAACACCTACTTACAATCAGAGCATCGCTTACAAGGAGGACGCAAGATGTCATTTGAAGTATTTGAAAAGCTGGAAGCAAAAGTCCAGCAGGCTATCGACACCATCACCCTGTTACAGATGGAAATCGACGAATTAAAAGAAACGAACAACAACCTGAACCGCGAAGTGCAGAATGCAGCCGGTGCCCGTGAGTCACTGGTGCGTGAAAACGAGCAGCTGAAGCAGGAGCAGGCAGGCTGGCAGGAGCGTCTGCGGGCTTTGCTGGGTAAGATGGACGACGTCCAGTAAATTACACGTCATCCTTCGTTCCGCAGCGGCGTTGGCTTCGTTCGTCCGCCCCGGTCACATACTGATGTATGCTCCCGGGGACGTCCTCACTTCGCCGCCTTGCTGCAAAACGAATGATTTAGTGTAATCGCGGTTTTGATGCTGTGGCTGTGTTGGTTTCGCTCAGCTCCCCGGTCACATACTGGTGTATGCTCCCGGGGCTCTTCGCTTCACTGTCTTGCCACAGAACGAATGATTTAGTGTAATCGCGGTATTGCTGCAAAACGAATAATTGAGTGTGATGCGGTTTTTATCTTGTGTCATAACGACAAAAGGGCGGATATCCGCCCTTTTTGTTGTCTGTGTATCTTATGAGGATTACGCTTCGGTCAGCTCATCTTCATCATCATCATTTTCTTCCGGAAGCGTCAGCGGGATATCTGACAGGATAATCCCGGTGTTATCCGCATACAGATAATCGCCGGAGAAGAAGGTCACACCGCCGAAATTCACGCGGATGTCACTGTCACCGATACCTTCTGAACCACAGCCTGCCGGAATTGCGGCCATCGCCTGGATACCGATATCCATTTCAGCCAGATCATCCACCTGACGCACCGCGCCGTACACCACAATACCTTCCCAGCCGTTCTGCACAGCCAGTGCCGCGAGTTCCGCGTCAACCAGTGCACGACGGACAGATCCGCCCCCGTCAACGAGGAGAATACGGCCCTCTCCCTCTTCTTCCAGGAGATCAAAGAGCAGTCCGTTATCTTCAAAGCATTTTACGGTGGTGATTTGCCCCGCAAACGATGAACAACCCCCGAAGTTGGAAAACAGGGGTTCAACGACATTCACATTTTCCTGGTAAATGTCACAAAGCTCGGAGGTGTCGAAGGTATCATTTTTCATAGGATTTTACGTCTGGTTGCTGCCGGATACAGTCAGTATAGCCCCTTCACACGGTTGTTTGCAAAATCAACAGCGGCCGCTTTCCGATCTGAATCAAGAAAGCGGCAGATTTCGGCGTAAATTCTGGTTACAGACGCTGGCAGATAAGTCCTGCGGAAAACAGGATATTGACCAGAAGTGCGGCTTTCACCATCTGTTCCAGCAGCGGGCGCATTCCGGTGGCGGTCATATCCCCCAGCACGCGTCTGATATGCATAAACAGTACCGGTGCAGAGAGCAGGAACAGCCAGCTGTACCAGCCGTGCAGATAGAGAAGGGTAAAGAGCACCAGGCACAGGAATGCCACGGTAATCACGGTGGCATGGTAATAGCGGGATTTCAGCGGGCCGAGGCGGACGGCCAGGGTGTTTTTCCCGGCCAGGATATCATTTTCGATATCGCGCATATTATTGATATTCAGCACTGCAACAGACAGCAGTCCGCAGGCGGTCGCCGGCAGAATGGTCAGCGGACTGAAAAAACCGGCCTGCAGGTAATAGGTGCCTATCACACTCAGCCAGCCGAAAAAGATCAGAACAGAAATATCACCCAGCCCGAGGTAGCCGTAGGGTTTTTTCCCGACCGTATAGGTGATTGCGGCGATAATCGCGGCCACACCTAACCCCAGGAAGCCGATAATATCTTCCGGTTTCTCACAGGCGACAATAATCAGGGCCAGCCCGGACAGACAGGCGAGAGTGACGGTCAGAATCAGCGCCTTTTTCATCTGAGCGGCGGTGATAACACCTTTCTGCATACCGCGCAGCGGCCCGAGGCGTGCTTCGGTATCGGTGCCTTTTACCGCATCGCCGTAGTCATTGGCCAGATTCGACAAAATCTGCAGAATGCCGGTGGTGATAAGGGCGAGCAGGGCAACAGGGAATTTAAAGTGGCCGGTCCAGTAAGCCAGAGCGGAACCGGTAATAATCGCGATCACCCCGAGAGGTAATGTTTTGGGCCGCAGGCTTTCCAGCCAGGCTTGGGTACGGCTGATGGCCGGTGAAGGGGTGACTGACATTGAAACTCGCTTACTTTTCAGAATGAAATAATAACGACAAAAAATAATAACGCAGACTGCCGGGCAGATAATACCCGTACAGTCTGAATACTATTATGTCTGATTATTATCAAATTACAGAATAAAGCGACTTAAATCTTCATCTGCCACGAGCTGATCCAGATGATCTTTCACATATTCCGCATTGATCTCAATGGATTGACCCTGTTTTTCACTGGCATCGTAGGAAATTTCTTCCATTAATCGTTCCAGCACCGTATGTAAACGACGGGCACCGATATTTTCGGTGGTTTCGTTGACCTGCCATGCAGATTCAGCAATTTTACGGATGCCGTCGGCTGTAAAGGTGATATCCACACCTTCGGTGGCCATCAGTGCTTTGTACTGAACGGTCAGTGAGGCGTTAGGTTCGGTCAGAATGCGCTCGAAATCTTCCGTGGTCAGTGCCTGTAATTCCACACGGATAGGCAGACGGCCCTGTAATTCCGGGATCAGGTCAGACGGGCTGGAAACCTGGAACGCACCGGAGGCGATAAACAGGATGTGGTCGGTTTTGACCATGCCGTGCTTGGTGGAGACAGTACAGCCTTCAATCAGCGGCAGCAGGTCACGCTGAACCCCTTCGCGGGACACATCCGGCCCGGAGGACTGGCCACCGCGCTTACAGATTTTATCGAACTCATCGATAAACACGATACCGTGCTGTTCAACCGCTTCAATGGCCTGCTCTTTCAGCTCTTCCGGATTGACCAGTTTGGCGGCTTCTTCCTCAACCAGCAGTTTGAAAGCTTCTTTGATCTTCATTTTGCGTGGTTTTTGTTTCTGTCCGGCCAGGTTCTGGAACATGGACTGTAACTGGCTGGTCATCTCTTCCATGCCCGGAGGTGCCATGATTTCCACACCCATCGGCGCAGCAGAGACTTCAATTTCAATGTCTTTGTCATCCAGCTGACCTTCGCGCAGTTTTTTGCGGAATGCCTGGCGGGCAGCTGACGGCTCTGCCTGGGTGTCAGTCTGGCCCCAGTTATTTTTTGCCGGCGGGATCAGCACATCGAGAATGCGTTCTTCGGCCATTTCCTCAGCACGGAAACGGTTTTTCTCGATAGACTGCAGGCGCACCATTTTCACGGCGGAATCAGTCAGATCGCGGATAATGGAATCCACTTCTTTACCGACATAACCCACTTCGGTGAATTTAGTGGCTTCGACTTTGATAAACGGCGCATTGGCCAGTTTGGCGAGACGGCGGGCAATTTCGGTTTTACCGACACCGGTCGGGCCGATCATCAGAATATTTTTCGGGGTGACCTCGTGACGCAGCTCCTCATTGAGCTGCATACGGCGCCAGCGGTTACGCAGCGCGATGGCAACAGCACGTTTGGCTTTATCCTGGCCGATAATATGGTTATCGAGTTCGCTGACAATTTCGCGTGGAGTCATTTCGGACATAACGTCGATCCTTATGCTTTTGAAGGTAATTCTTCAAAATTCAGATTGTGGTTGGTGTAGATACAGATATCACCGGCAATAGTCAGTGCGCGCTCCGCGATTTCACGGGCACTCAGATCGGTGGTTTCCAGCATGGCGCGGGCTGCTGCCTGGGCGTACGGGCCGCCGGAACCAATGGCAATCAGATCATTTTCAGGCTGAACGACATCCCCCTGGCCGGTGATAATCAGCGATGCGGTTTCATCGGCAACGGCCAGCAGGGCTTCCAGTTTGCGCAGCATGCGGTCGGTACGCCAGTCTTTGGCGAGCTCAACGGCGGCTTTTGTCAGGTGTCCCTGATGGAGTTCAAGTTTGCGTTCAAACAGTTCGAAGAGAGTAAAGGCATCCGCGGTGCCGCCGGCGAAACCGGCAATGACTTTGTCGTGATAGAGGCGGCGGACTTTGCGGACATTACCTTTCATGACGGTATTACCCATTGTCGCCTGCCCATCACCACCAATTACGACCTGGCCATTACGGCGAACACTTACGATTGTTGTCATGAGTCAGCCCCTGGTTGTGCTAAAGGATGGAGAGAGGCCGCCGGGTATATTCCCGGCGGCACAGAATTAACTAGAGATATGGGGGGAGGGCTGAAGGATTTCAACCCCCGGCGGAGCGAAGAATACAATTTGTTACGCCGGCATCAGCGGCACGGCTTTTCACCGATTGCGCGGCAGATTTCTCATACGGGCCGAGCATCACACGATACCAGCCGCCGCCCTGGGACACGCGGCTTTCGATACCGGAGAAGGCGAGACCGGCGCGGACTTCTTCTGCCTGACCACTCTCACGGAATGATCCGCACTGGATTAACCAGCGCTCAGGCGCAGCCTGCGGTTTTTCCTGTACCGGTTTTGGTTTCTCAGCCGGTTTTTCGGCCGGCTGCGGTGCCGGACGGGTTTCCGGCTGCATACGCAGCTGCGGATCCTGACCGGTAACCACGACCTGAGAGCGCGGAACTGCACCGTTCGCCGGTACTTCCTGCAACTGAACCGGTGCCTGCTGCATATCAGACTGCATCTGCTCCAGCAGCTGCCGCTGTTCCTGAGTCAGTTTGGCATTCGGATCAATGCGGTTGGCCGGTGCCTGCGGGTTGGAGTAATACTGCTCCGGTACCCCGGCTTCACGGTTTTCCAGCTCTTTGATATAACGCCAGCGCTCCTCCGGGATCGGCGGGAGCCCGTTACCGGTACTCTGCTGATGCGCAGGCGGAATGATGCTGTCAGAAGCGGTCTGACTTTTTTTGTTATGGACCAGATAGAACAGGCCGCCGACAAAAACGACCACCAGTGCCACGGCGATCACCAATGTGGTGAACGGCAGGCCTTTCGCCTGACTTTTCTTCCGTGATTTACTTTTTTTACGCGGCGCAGAGCGTCCGCGTCCCACATAATCTCGTTGTGCCACTGTTTCAATTCACTAATGAGTCGGTTAAGGGAACATATTATTCAGCGTTACATGTTACTTAACCTTATGGTTTTTGCCTAGCTTTTAGGCGCGCAGGCACTTTCTCTGATGATTAAATCAGAATCCAGCAGGCGCGAACCTTTTGCCACGGTGTGTCCCTGCAACTGTTCCAGCAGCAGTAAGAAAGACTGACGGCCGATTTCATAACGGGGCTGTGCGATAGTCGTCAGGGTCGGCGAACAGTATTGTGCAGCCGGTAAATCATCGAAACCGACAACCGAGAGATCCTGCGGCAGCGTCAGCCCCTGTTTTCTGGCCGCCCAGAGAACGCCGATCGCCATAATATCGTTGTGGCAGAAAATCGCGGTCGGTGGTTCCGGCAGTGCCAGCAACTGTGCGGCACATTCCGCGCCGCTTTCGTGGGTGAAATCCCCGCGTACCAGATACTCTTCCCGTACCGGCATTCCCATACGGCGCATGGCCTGAATATACCCTTCGACACGGTACTGACACAACGGCAGCTCTTCCGGCCCGGAAATACAGGCGATGCGGGTGTGTCCGAGCGACTGTAAATAATGGGTGGCATTAAAGGCGGCGGTCAGGTTATCAATATTCACCGTCGGCAGCTCCAGCTCCGGGGCAAATTCGTTGGCCATCACCATCGGCGGGAAGTGGCGCTGTTCATCATGGCGGCTGTCAAACGGTACATCAGAGCCGAGCAGCACCATGCCGTCAATTTGTTTGGTGACAATCAGATTCACAAAGGTGTGTTCCGGCTTGTGCTGATAACGGCAGTCGCCGATCAGAACCAGATAGCCGTGTTTGGCGGCAATTTCCTCGATACCGACAATAATATCGGTAAAAAACGGATCGCCGATATCCGGCACAATCACCAGAATGGTGCGGGATTCATTACGTTTCATCCCCCGGGACAGATTATGCGGGTAATACCCCACTTCCAGGACAGCATTTTCCACTTTCTGCCGTGTCTGCACAGACACTTTCTCCGGATTCATCAGTGTCCGCGACACGGTCGCGGTCGAGACGCCTGCGGCTCTGGCGACATCTTTCATTGTCGCGCCGGTATCGTTGCGGCGTGGTTCCATCATTAATTCCTTTGGTTACCCTGTAAGTGTATCGATTGCGCGGTTTTTGTGATCATTATGGTCCGCTGTACTTTTCACATGCCTGTGAAAAACCGCCTGAGCTTCTTAAGTGAAATTCAGACGGTTTATTAATCGTTCTATTAACGGCTATTCTAAGCCCTTTGTAAAATTAATCTGTTACCTGGTTTGCATAAAACTGTGAGTTATCTCAATTTTTTGAGACAGCGCGCACTTTCCGTGAGACGTCAGTCTCAGCCATCAGTCGGATCGACATCCACATTCCAGCGGACTTTCCGGCTTTCCGGCATCTGCTGAATATACGGAATGGCCTGCGCGACAATTTTCTGCAACTGACTGCGGGACGGATGCTGTAACAGCAACTGCCAGCGGAAACGTCCGCCGCGTTTGGCCTGGATAGCAGGCAGCGGCCCCATCAGCCAGAAATGCTCATCCCGCAGCGGGTGGGATTCGAACAGCTGACGTACCGTCTGCAGGAATGCATTCGCCCGCTGGTTATTCTGATCTTCGGCGCGGATCATCACCTGGCTGGTATAAGGCGGCAGACAGACACTCTGCCGCTCATTCAGTGCCTGTGCGGCGAAGGCGGCATAGCCTTTTTCCAGCAGCACGGTCAGCAGCGGATGTTCCGGATGGTGAGTCTGCAAAATGACCTCGCCGCGTTTCCCGGCGCGTCCCGCCCTGCCGGAGACCTGGGTGTAGAGCTGTGCAAAGCGCTCTGCCGCACGGAAATCACCGGAGAACAGCGCGCCGTCGACATCCAGCAGTGCCACAAGGGTGACATCCGGAAAGTGATGCCCTTTGGCCAGCATCTGGGTACCGATCAGGATGCGTGCGCCGCCCTGATGCACATCCGCCAGATGCTGCTCCAGCTCGCCTTTGCGGCTGGTGGTATCGCGATCCAGCCGCGTGACCGGAACATCCGGGAACAGCGGGGTGATGCTCTCCTCCAGCTGTTCGGTGCCCAGCCCGACCGGCACCAGCTGTGTGGAGCCGCACTGCGGGCACTGTTTCGGTACCGGGCGCTGGCTGTCACACTGATGGCAGCGCAGCATGCGGTGGTTCTGGTGCAGAGTATAAAAATGGTCGCAGCGCGGGCATTCCGCTATCCAGCCGCACTCGTGGCACAGCATTGCCGGGGCAAAGCCGCGCCGGTTGAGGAACAGAATAACCTGATTATCTGCGGCCAGATGGTGGCGGATGCGTTTGATCAGCGGTTGTGACAACCCGGAAGTCAGCGGCAGCCCTTTCAGGTCGAGCAGATGCTGGTCGGCAAGCTGTGCATTTCCCGCCCGCTGTGTCAGCGGCAGGACTTTGTATTTTTTCTGCCGGACATTAAACAGGGTTTCCAGTGACGGGGTCGCCGTGCCCATCACAATCGGAATATCATTTTTCTTGGCACGGAACACGGCCAGATCACGGGCGTGATAACGCCAGCCGTCCTGCTGTTTATAGGAGCCGTCGTGCTCCTCATCGATAATAATGATGCCGAGAGAGGTAAACGGCGTGAACAGCGCGGAGCGGGTACCGATAACAATGGCGGTCTCCCCGCGCTTTGCCCGCAGCCAGACAGCCAGACGCTCGCTGTCATTCATGCCGGAATGGAGAATATCCACCGGCGCCTGAAAACGGGCGCGGAAGCGGGCGATGGTCTGGGGGGTCAGGCCGATTTCCGGTACCAGAACCAGGGCCTGGCGGCCTTCGGCCAGCACATTTTCCAGCACACTGAGATACACCTCAGTTTTCCCGGAGCCGGTGACGCCGTCCAGCAGCCACGGGGAAAACTGATGCTGTTCTGCGCGGATCGCCCCCACAGCGGTGGCCTGCTCGGTATTGAGTTTCAGGCGTTCGCCGGTGACGGCAAATCCCGGCTGCCAGGGTTTGCTCTCCGGCTGCACATCGTTCAGGGTGATCAGGTTTTTCTTTTTCAGTCCCTGCAATGCACTGTCGCTGAGTTCATATTCCGCAGTCTGATGGCGGTAAACCGGCTGGCGGCGCAGACAGGCCAGTGCCTGCTGCTGTTTCGGGGAGCGTTTGAGGGTATGGATATCAATCTCACGTCCTTCCGGCGTCACTTCCCAGCACCACAGCGGTGCAAAGGCGGCTTCTTTGCCCTGACGCAGCAAAATCGGCATGGCATGAAACAGCACTTCCCCTAACGGATAGTGATAATACTGCGCCGCCCAGTTCAGCAGCGGCCACAGATCCCCGGGAAACAGCGTGTCATCATCCGGGCAGGCAATGACCGGCTTGAGTTTCTCCGGGCTGAAGGTGCTGGTTTCCGCCAGTTCAGCCACAATGCCGACTGCCTGTTTCTGTCGTCCGAACGGCACAATCACCCGTGCCCCCGGTACCGGGCGGGGCATATCATCAGGCAGTAAATAGTCAAATGTTTGTGTCAGAGGTACTGGTAATATCACCCGGACGACTGTCATTATAATGTCCATCATCGGCAGAGCGCCGGCGTGTAAAAAATACACAGCGGCGGAAAAGGCGCAAAAGTGTCTGAATAATCACCGGATTTCAGTTTTTCCCCGGTAAAAACAGGGAAATTATCCGCAAAACAGGATCCAGAATACCACGAAAAGACAGCGGATTTCATTGCATGGTTCAGGGAATTTCTGTATGATCCGCCGCCTTTGGTAATTAAAATACCACCGATAACTTATCATCAACACGACGTGTGGTGTCCGGCAAAAAGGCCCGGATAGCGACACGGCCTTAACCGAGGTTTTCCCATGAAAAAAGGTATTCATCCTAACTACGCAGAAATCACTGCAACCTGCTCTTGCGGCAACGTAATGAAAATTAACTCTACCGCAGGTCACAACCTGAACCTGGACGTGTGCGGCGAATGCCACCCGTTCTACACCGGTAAACAGCGTGACGTTGCAAGCGGCGGCCGTGTTGATCGCTTCAACAAACGCTTCAGCGTTCCTTCTGCGAAGAAATAATGGCACTGCGCGGCATGCCGCGCTCTGTTCCATAAAAAACGCCCTGAATGAAAATATTTCACAGGGCGTTTTTTTATGTCTGTTTCCGGGTTGAGAAGTCGTATAACACGCGGATAAAACTCAATATTCCCACGTATCCGGGTCGACCCCATGCTGGCGCATAATTTCTTTCGCCACTTCCGGGATTTCATCACTGCGTTCTTTGCGCAGATCATCATCATCGGGCAGTGGCTGTCCGGTAAAAGCATGCAGAAATGCTTCACATAACAGTTCGCTATTGGTGGCATGACGCAGGTTATTCACCTGGCGGCGTGTGCGCTCATCCGTTAAAATTTTAAGCACTTTCAACGGGATAGAAACTGTAATCTTCTTTACCTGCTCACTTTTTTTGCCATGCTCAGCATAAGGGCTGATATATTCGCCGTTCCATTCAGCCATGGATTACCTTGTTATCTTAGTCAGTTTGAGGAGGAGCCGGGCACAGAAAAGTACCTGACTGATATCGGTATTATCCCACTTGTATATATAACCGTAAAGCAGGATGGATGTCCAGACATATTGACGTCTAAATGAACCGCGGATATGCTGATAACTCGTTCAGTTACTGATAGGGAAAGAGGTATGGCACGCAAACCCGCGACAGCGGCAATTCATAACGGACTCAATGAAGAGACCCAATTCGGCTGTGTCATACCGCCGGTGTATCTCTCATCAACCTATAATTTTCCGGCCTTCAACAGCCCGCGTGAACATGATTATTCACGGCGCGGCAATCCCGGGCGGGATATCACCGGGCGCACGCTGGCGGAGCTGGAAGGCGGTGCCGGGGCGGTGGTGACCAGCAGCGGGATGTCTGCTCTGCATCTGCTGTTTACCGTGTTTTTATCACCCGGGGATGTGATTGTTGCCCCGCACGACTGCTACGGCGGCACTTACCGGCTGCTCGACAGTTGTCAGCAGCGCGGCCATTTTACCGTCCGCTTTGCGGATATGAATGATGAGGCGTCACTCAGTGCCGCGCTGGCGGAGAAACCGAAGCTGGTGCTGATTGAAACGCCGGGTAACCCGCTGCTGCGTATCACGGATATCGCGGCAGTCAGTGAGAAGGCGCATCAGGCCGGAGCACTGGTGGCGGCGGATAACACGTTTCTCAGCCCGGTATTACAGCAGCCGCTGGCACTGGGCGCGGATTTTGTTATTCATTCCTGTACCAAATACCTGAACGGGCATTCCGATGTGGTCGCCGGTGTGGTGATCGCCGCAGATGCGGAACATTGTGAAACTCTGGCGTGGTGGGCGAATAATATCGGTGTGACGCTGGGGGCGTTTGACAGCTATCTGCTGCTGCGCGGTATCCGCACCCTGATCCCGAGGATCACCTTACAGGAAAAAAATGCCCGTACTCTGGCGGATTATCTGGTGCGCCAGCCGCTGGTGAAAAAAGTGTATTATCCGGGACTGGCGACGCATCCCGGGCATGAACTGGCCGCAAAGCAGCAGAAAGGATTCGGCGCAATGCTCAGTTTTGACATTAATGGTGATGAAGCTGCAATTTCCCGCTTTTTATCTCACCTGTCTCTCTTTACACTAGCAGAGTCATTGGGCGGGGTGGAAACGCTGATTTCCCATGCCGCGACCATGACACACGCGGGAATGCCGGAGCAGGCACGGCATGCAGCGGGAATTTCAGACAGCTTATTACGTATTTCTGCGGGGATTGAGGACAGCAGTGATTTGATTGCTGATCTGGATCGCGCATTTCAGTCAGTGACTAAGGGGTAAGGGTAATCATGAGTGCGTTGGCGATTGATGAATCAGTAAAAGGGCGTCAGTTACATAAATTCGGCGGCAGCAGCCTGGCAGATGCAAAATGTTATCTGCGGGTGGCGAATATTATGGCGAACTACAGTGAGCCGGATGACCTGATGGTCGTGTCTGCCGCCGGCAGCACCACCAACCAGCTGATTAACTGGGTCAAACTGAGTCAGAGTGATCGTGCTGCCGCAGAACAGGCGCGGCAGACCCTGCAACGCTATCAGACAACCCTTATCAGTGACTTACTGCCGGAAGTTCAGGCCAATGTCCTGATCTTTCAGTTTAATGATGATATTCAGCGCCTGGCGAAACTGCTGGAAAATCCGCTGAATGATGTGATTTACGCGGAAGTGACCGGCCACGGGGAAATCTGGTCTGCCCGTCTGATGGCTCAGGTACTTCAGGAGCAGGGTATGGCCGCACAGTGGCTGGATGCCCGGACATTCCTGTGTGCGGAGCGGGCGGCGCAGCCGGAAGTGGATACCGCGCGGTCGCAGCCGCTGCTTGCAGAACTGCTGGCGCTGCATCCGGGTAAACGTCTGGTGGTGACCGGGTTTATCTCCCGCAACGCTGCCGGGGAAACCGTGCTGCTCGGCCGTAACGGCAGTGACTATTCCGCCACCCAGGTCGGCGCGCTGGCCGGGGTGAAAAAAGTCACCATCTGGAGTGATGTCGCGGGGGTTTACAGCTCTGACCCGCGCAAAGTCAAAGATGCCTGTCTGCTGCCGCTGCTGCGTCTGGATGAAGCCAGTGAACTGGCACGTCTCGCCGCACCGGTACTGCATACCCGCACATTACAGCCGGTGTCCGTCAGTGATATCGATTTACAGCTGCGCTGCAGTTACCAGCCGGAACAGGGCTCGACAAAAATTGAGCGTGTGCTGGCATCCGGCACCGGGGCGAAGATCGTGACCAACCATGATGAGGTTTGTCTGATTGATATCCGCCTGCCGGCCGGGGATGACGCCAGAGCGCGTTATAAAAGTATTGATCTGCTGCTTAAACGCAGCCAGATCCGCCCGCTGGCGGTCGGCCTGCATAATGATGACAATCTTATTCAGCTCAGTTATACCGCCGAAGTGGCAGACAGCGCCCTGCATGTGCTGGAAAGCGCCGGACTGCCGGGCACACTGACACTGCGTGACGGCTTCTCGCTGGTGGCGCTGGTCGGGGCGGGGGTCTGTAAAAACCTCCTGCATTACCACCGTTTTTATCAGCAGCTCAAAGATCAGCCGGTGGAGTTTATCTGGCAGGCCGAGGACGGTATCAGTCTCGTGGCCATTCTGCGCACCCGTCAGACCGGGCATGTGATTCAGGGTCTGCACCAGAGCCTGTTCCGTGCGGAAAAGCAGATCGGCCTGATGGTGTTCGGCAAAGGCAATATCGGCAGCCGCTGGCTGGAACTGTTTGCGCGTGAGCAGAGTAATCTCTCTGCCCGCAGCGGGTTTGAATTTGTTCTCGCCGGGGTGGCGGACAGCGAAAGAGCGCTGCTCAGTTACGACGGGCTGGATCCGAGCCGCGCACTGGCTTTCTTCAATGAGGAAGCAGAGCCGATCGCCGATGAGGACACCCTGTATCTGTGGATGCGCAACCATCCGTTTGATGACCTGGTGATTATCGACCTGACTGCCAGTCAAACCCTGGCGGAAAGCTACGCCGATTTTGCCGCGTACGGTTTCCATGTCATCAGCGCCAACAAAATTGCCGGGGCGGCAAAAACCCGCGATTACCGCCAGATCCGCGATGCGTTCCGCAAAACCGGGCGTCACTGGCTGTACAACGCCACTGTCGGTGCGGGACTGCCGATCAACCATTGTGTGCGCGATCTGCATGAAAGCGGCGACAGCATTATTGCGATCAGCGGGATCTTCTCCGGCACACTCTCCTGGCTGTTCCTGCAATTCGACGGCACCGTACCGTTTAGTGAGCTGGTGGAACAGGCCTGGCAGCAGGGGCTGACCGAGCCGGATCCGCGTATTGATTTATCCGGCCAGGATGTGATGCGCAAGCTGATTATCCTCGCCCGTGAAGCCGGGTATGAAATTGAGCCGGAAGATGTCCGTGTGGAATCCCTGGTGCCGGAAGCGGCACAGGAAGGCACACCGGATCACTTCTTCGAGAATGTCACTGCGCTGAATGAACAGATGGCCTGCCGCCTGGAAGCTGCCCGTGAAATGGGCATGGTGCTGCGCTACGTGGCCCGTTTTGATGCCAACGGCAAAGCGCGGGTCGGGGTGGAAGCGGTCCGGCCTGATCATCCGCTGGCCGCACTGCAGCCGGGGGATAATCTCTTTGCCGTGGAAAGCCGCTGGTACCGCGATAATCCGCTGGTGATCCGCGGGCCGGGTGCCGGTCGTGATGTCACCGCAGGGGCGATTCAGTCAGATTTAAACCGTCTGGCACAATTGCTGTAATTCATCGGATTCTGACTATCGCCGGGGTTAAATAGTCTTAAAAAGTCACTATACGGGACAAAAAATGACGATAACGGGAATTGTCTTATTACGTTTATAGTACAGGGTTGGTATAAATAGCGCATGGTGATGTTTCAAGATGGACATATAATCATTATGGATGATGGCTGTGACAGGATGTCATGGTAAGGATATGCACCGGACGTGCTTCTTCTGACAGGAAGTCAGGCTAAGGACAGAAACAATCCCGGCGGGATGCGATTAACGGATTTAATTGCATCCCGTTACTATTTTCACTTCCCGCTGTTTTTCTGCTGACGGTTTCCCGTTACACTTTCCTGCTGAATTTTTCCCCGCCGGACTGAGGATTTTCGCTCAGGCTGAATCGTTACTATTTTTGCCTTAATTCGCGATATCTGTCTGTGACGTTTGTTTTTCCCTTTCATTATGCTGGCGGGACGGATTTTTACCCGATAATCCGGCACCTGCCTGTGCGCAACATGATGGCGGCACGGTAATTAAATCTGATAAAGTCCTTTCAAAGCGCGTTTTTTTTGATATGAATATAGGGCAGAGATAAATGCAAGGGAACGGCGTCACAAAATAAGAATTAATCCGTCGTATGAAATCACTAAGATGTACAGGACAGAGAACTGCCGGCTGAAAGTTCCTCACCGGCGGTCATAGGATTCTGCCGTCAATAAGGGTCAGGGGTCGTATGAATCAACAATATTCCGCAATGCGCAGTAACGTCAGTATGCTCGGGAAACTACTCGGAGACACGATCAAAGAGGCCCAGGGTGAACATATTCTCGAGAAAGTAGAATCCATCCGTAAGTTATCCAAAGCGTCACAGGCCGGTAATGAAATTCAGCGGCAGAAGCTGCTGATGACACTGCAAAATCTATCCAATGAAGAACTGCTGCCGGTTGCCCGCGCATTTAACCAGTTCCTGAATTTAACCAACGTGGCGGAGCAGTATCACAGCATTTCGCCGCACGGTGAGGCGGCCAGTAATCCGGTTGCCCTGGCGGCGCTGTTTGATCAGCTGAAAGCCAAAAATTTTACCAATGAAGAGATGCGCAAGGCCGTGGATGAACTCTCCATTGAGCTGGTGCTGACCGCGCATCCGACCGAAATTGCCCGCCGTACCCTGATCCACAAACTGGTGGCGGTGAATACCTGCCTGGCACAGCTGGATCATGATGACCTGGCTGATTATGAGCACGATCGTATTATGCGCCGTCTGCGCCAACTGGTGGCACAGGCCTGGCATACTGATGAAATCCGCAAAGACCGTCCGACACCGCTTGATGAAGCGAAGTGGGGCTTTGCCGTGGTGGAAAACAGTCTGTGGGAAGGGGTTCCGGCGTTCCTGCGCGAGTTTAATGAGCAGCTCGAGGCATCACTGGATTACAACCTGTCCGTGGAAGCCACACCGATCCGCTTTACCTCATGGATGGGTGGTGACCGCGACGGTAACCCGAATGTCACGGCAGATATCACCCGGCGCGTGCTGACCCTCAGCCGCTGGAAGGCTGCTGATCTTTTCTATAATGATATTCAGGTGCTGGTCTCCGAGCTCTCCATGAGCGAATGCACGCCGGAGCTGCGTGAGCGCGTGGGTGAGGATGCCGCCGAGCCGTACCGCGTCATCACCAAACAGCTGCGCGCCCGTCTGAAAAGCACACTGGACTATCTGGAGCGCTGCCTGGCCGGTGAACCGGCTATCAAACCGGATAACCTGCTGACCGATAACGAAGAGTTATGGGAGCCGCTGTATCTCTGCTACCGCTCGCTGGTTGAGTGCGGCATGAAGATTATTGCCAACGGCCAACTGCTGGATACGCTGCGCCGTATCCGCTGCTTCGGTCTGCAGCTGGTGCGTATTGATGTGCGCCAGGAAAGTACCCGTCATACCGAAGCGCTGTCTGAACTGACACAGTATCTCGGCCTCGGGGATTACGCCGCCTGGCCGGAAGAGGAAAAACAGGAATTCCTGCTGCGTGAACTCCAGTCAAAACGTCCGCTGGTGCCGCAGAACTGGGAGTGCAGTAATGAAACCCGCGAAGTTTTTGATACCTGCCGGGTGATTGCCGAATCACCGGAAAATTCTGTCGCTTCCTATGTGATTTCGATGGCAAAAGTGCCGTCGGATGTTCTGGCGGTCAAACTGCTGCTGAAAGAATCCGGCAGCCCGGTTACCCTGCCGGTTGCACCGCTGTTTGAAACCCTCGATGACCTTAACAATGCAGAGAGTGTTATCACCCGCCTGCTGAGCATCGACTGGTACCGCAATCTGATAAATGACCGTCAGATGGTGATGATCGGTTACTCCGACTCTGCCAAAGATGCCGGGGTGATGGCGGCGTCCTGGGCACAATACCGCGCTCAGGATGCACTGATTAAAGTCTGCGCCCGTGAAGGCGTGACACTGACGCTGTTCCACGGACGCGGAGGCACCATCGGCCGCGGAGGTGCGCCGGCACACGCCGCACTGCTCTCACAGCCGCCGGGAAGCCTGAAAGGCGGCCTGCGTGTGACAGAACAGGGTGAGATGATCCGCTTTAAGTTTGGTTTGCCGCAGGTCACTATCAGCAGCCTGGCAATGTACGCCAGCGCCAGCCTGGAAGCCAATCTGCTGCCGCCGCCGGAGCCGAAACCGGAGTGGGCCGCGATTATGGATCGCCTCTCGGATGTCTCCTGTGAGATGTACCGCGACTATGTCCGCGAACAGCCGGATTTTGTCCCGTATTTCCGCGCAGCCACGCCGGAGCAGGAGCTGGGCAAACTGCCGCTGGGATCCCGTCCGGCAAAACGCCGTCCGACCGGTGGTGTGGAAACCCTCCGTGCGATCCCGTGGATTTTTGCCTGGTCGCAAAACCGTCTGATGCTGCCGGCCTGGCTGGGTGCGGGTGCGGCACTGAAAACTGCCGTGGATGAAGGCAACCGGGCAATGCTGGAAGTGATGTATTACCAGTGGCCATTCTTCAGAACCCGCATCGGTATGCTGGAAATGGTGTTCGCCAAAGTCGATTTATGGCTGGCGGAATATTATGACCAGCGTCTGGTGGAGCCGCGCCTGTGGCCGCTGGGGGCAAAACTGCGTGAACAGTTATCACAGGATATTAAGAGCGTCCTGATGATTTCCAAAGATGAGCAGTTAATGGCGGATCTGCCGTGGATTGCGGAATCTATCGCACTGCGTAACGTGTATACCGACCCGCTGAACGTCCTGCAGGCCGAACTGCTGCACCGCTCACGTGAATGCGATCAGTCAGATCCGCAGGTAGAGCAGGCCCTGATGGTGACTATTGCAGGCATTGCGGCAGGTATGCGTAATACCGGTTAATAACGTTATTTTTACAATCACTGACGGTCGCTGCCAACCCCTGCGGGTTGGCCGGCGGCCCCGGATGGCCGCAGTTGCGGCCATTTTTTATTCAGGGATGCAAATGTGTTCTCAGAAAATTGTAAGCATGCATACCGGGTTGTATCAATGAACCTGCTGTCTGGTTAGTGATGCCGCAAACTTTCGCTTTCAGAGGGCTTTGCGGGTGGAATACCCGGCTTTTTCCTGCATGACTGTTATTACCCGCCTGTACCGGTGAGATTTTTTTTGTGTATCCTTTAACCGGGCAACCTGTTTTATTAGCCAGCATCTGTGCATTCGAAATCGCGCCTCCTGCAGCCCCGTAGCAACTAACAAAATTAATTGGTGAATTTCCTGTGGCTTTAATTGTTTTTGCCAGATGATCTGCTGCTTTTTTGCCTGACATAACCTTGCCATTATCCAGCCGGACATTACATGGCGCACCATGTAACCGAATTTGAAGCATCAATTATTTCCTTATTATTCATGAGATAATTAAATATTTATCTTACCGTATATGCCATAAATTAATTGCAGAAAACGGCAGTTTGCCGGAGATATCTCAAAATAATGGCGGGAATATATGAATAATGATATTGAATAATCTGTAAATTTATATAATATTAAAATATATATTGTATGTAACTGTTACTCTCACTAAGGATCGGAAATGTCATATTACAAAGATGTCACTAAAGAAATCGCCGTAAACATGCAGGAACTGGGTAAATTTATCCCGGATGTTATGACCGCTTTCTCAGAGCTGGTCAGCAGCAGCTCGGCGGATGGTGTATTAGATAAAAAAACAAAAGAACTGATTTTTATCGCGGTTGCGGTGGCAAACCGTTGTGATGGTTGTATTGGTTTTCATACCAAAAAATTGGTTGATGCGGGGGTAACGGAGCAGGAGCTGGCGGAAGCACTGGGTGTGGCTGTTGCTATGGGTGGCGGTCCGTCTGTGATGTACGCGGCAAATACGATTAAGGCATTTAAAGAGTTCTCATAAACGCCTTACCTTTCGCTGTGACGGATGCTCACGATCCGGCGACATACTGATGTATGTGCCCGGATCGTGATAAATTATGCCACGCAGGCGGCCGGGCGGACACCCAGAGTATGGCAGATAGCGTAAGTCAGTTCCGCGCGGTTCAGGGTGTAAAAATGGAAATCTTTCACGCCTTCACGGCTGAGCAGTTTCACCATCTCCATTGCCACGGAAGCCCCGACCAGCTTGCGGGATTCCGGGTCATCATCCAGGCCTTCAAACATGGTGCCGAGCCAGCCCGGGATGCGGACGTTAGTCATTCCTGCAAAGCGCTGTAACTGTTTGAAGTTAGAGACCGGAAGAATGCCCGGCACAATCTCCACATCAATACCGGCCGCCGCACAGCGGTCACGGAAACGCAGATAGGTGCTGACATCAAAGAAAAACTGCGTGATAGCGCGATCTGCACCGGCATCAATTTTCTTTTTCAGGTTAATCAGGTCTGACTGCGCACTGCGCGCTTCCGGATGCACTTCCGGGTAAGCGGCGACGGAAATATCAAAATCGGCGACCGATTTTAACAAACCGACCAGGTCAGCGGCATACATATCCGGTTTGCTGCTGCTGTCCGGCAGATCGCCGCGCAGCGCCACAATATGGCGGATACCGTTATCCCAGTAATCTCTGGCGATAGTTTTCAGCTCATCACGGGTGGCATCAATACAGGTCAGGTGCGGAACAGCAATCAGCCCGGTTTTCTCTTTGATACTTTTAATCACCGAATGGGTGCGGTCCCGCTCGCCGGAGTTCGCCCCGTAAGTGACGGAAACAAATTTCGGCTTCAGCACACTGAGACGTTCGATGGACTGCCACAGGGTTTTTTCCATTTCCGGTGTGCCCGGCGGAAAGAATTCAAAAGATACGGCCACACGACCGGCCAGTTCTGCCAGGTTCTGATTCAGTGCTTCGTGCTGGTCTATATGTAAAAAACTCATCGCTGCCCCCGCAGTTATCCGTCCGTGATTATTTGAATGTCTATACGTTTAGACGTCTGGATGTAGATTACGGGATGAATTGGTTAAACGTCAACCACTAATTGTCACAGTGCGGGTGAGGTTTTCTCACACGCTGTATGAAAGATTGTCATGATGAGGGGAAAAGCGCGGACAGACGGGCTGTCCGCTGAGAAGAATTATTCGGGGGTTTTACAGCAGAAATGGGTGACAAGCTGGGTCAGCAGTTCACGGGTCGGCTCAATAAAGCGGGTTTCGAGAAATTCATCCGGCTGATGCGCCTGTTCAATCGACCCGGGGCCGAGCACCAGGGTCGGGCACAGATCCTGAATAAACGGTGCTTCGGTGCAGTAATTCACCGTCTGCGCTTTTTCGCCGAGCAGGTTTTCAATCACACCGACCATTTTATGATCTGTCGGGCAGGCGTAACCCGGGATCGGCGCATGCAGCTCCTCAATCGCCAGCCGTCCCGGCCAGCGCTGCTTCACCGGCTCCAGCGTGGTATTGAGCATGTCGTCAATATCACTGAGAGTCATGCCCGGCAGCGGCCGGATATCCATATGCAATTCACAGCAGCCGCAGATACGGTTTGCCGCATCACCGCCGTGAATATGACCGAAATTCATGGTCGGATACGGAATGACAAACGCCGGGTTATTGAATTTTTCTTTCAGCTCGTTACGCAGTGACATCAGGTGCGTGATGGATTCATTCATCAGCTCAATCGCATTGACGCCGCGCTCCGGATCACTGGAATGACCGGACTGACCGGTAATGCGGATAGCATTGGAGAGGTGGCCTTTGTGCGCCCGCACCGGCTGTAACGACGTGGGTTCGCCGATAATGGCAAAGGACGGGCGGATAGCTGCATTGGCGGCAAAATAGCGCGCCCCGGCCATGGTGGTTTCTTCATCTGCGGTGGCGAGGATATAGAGCGGGTGCTGCAAATCCTTCACACTGATATCGCGCAGCGCGTCGAGGATAAAGGCGAAAAAGCCCTTCATATCCGCTGTTCCCAGCCCGTACAGCTTGTTGTTCTGCTCTGTCAGGGTGAAGGGATCTTTGCTCCAGCGGCCTTCATCAAACGGGACGGTATCGGTGTGGCCGCACAGCAGCAGACCGCCGTCGCCATCCCCGAGACTCGCGAGCAGATTGAACTTGCCGCGCGTTTCCGGAACGGGTTGCACCTCGACATCAAACCCCAGGGTTTCAAACCAGGTCGCCAGCAGATTGATAACAGTTTCATTGCTCTGATCAGATTCCGCTTCCGTGGAACTGATGGAAGGTGCCGCGATGAGCTGACGATAAATCTCAATAAATGCAGGTAATTTAATATTCACTGTTGACAGCCTTTAGTCATAATAGTATCAATATTCATGCAGTTTATGTGAATAAAAATACATTGTTTGTGTTTCAGGTACAAGGTGAAGATAACTTATGTTGAAAACGCTGATTATCGGTGCCAGCGGATATACCGGTGCAGAGCTCGCTGCTTATATCCAACGCCACCCGCAGACGGAACTGACCGGCCTGATGGTTTCTGCCAACAGTGCGGATGCCGGAAAATGCTTTTCGGATCTGCATCCGCAGTTCCGGGGCCTGGTGGATCTGCCGCTGGAGCCGCTGACAGACCCGGCCGCCGTTGCACAAAATACCGATGTGGTGTTCCTGGCAACCGCCCATGAGGTCAGCCATGACCTCGTGCCGGTTTTCCTTGCGGCGGGTTGCACGGTGTTTGATCTTTCAGGCGCTTACCGCGTTCAGCAGGATAATTTTTACCCACAATACTACGGATTTGAACACAAACATACCGCCTTATTGGCGCAGGCCGTGTACGGCCTGGCGGAATGGCAGCATGACAACATCCGTACCGCGCAACTGATTGCGGTGCCGGGCTGTTATCCGACGGTCTCCCAGCTGGCGCTGAAACCGCTGCTGGATAATGACCTGCTGGATCTGACCCAATGGCCGGTTATCAATGCCACCAGCGGCGTGAGCGGTGCGGGGCGTAAAGCCGCGCTGAATAACAGTTTTTGTGAGGTGAGTCTGCAACCCTACGGGCTGTTTACTCACCGGCATCAGCCGGAAATTGCCGCACATCTCGGCACTCCGGTAATTTTTACCCCGCATCTCGGCAACTTTAAACGCGGGATCCTGGCAACCATCACCTGCAGACTGAAAAGCGGCGTCACCGCAGAGCAGGTCAGCGCGGCCTATCACAAGGCCTATGACGATAAACCGCTGGTGCGGGTGTATGACCACGGCGTACCGGCACTGAATGCTGTTGTTGGTCAGCCGTTCTGCGACCTGGGCTTTGCTGTGCAGGGAGAGCATCTGATTGTCGCTGGTGCAGAGGATAACCTGCTCAAAGGGGCGGCTGCTCAGGCGGTTCAGTGCATGAATATTCGTTTTGGCTTTAATGAAACGCTGTCCCTGCTGCCACAGTAAGCAGACAGCCCGGCTCACTCTTTTATCTGACGGAAAACGGAAATGGAACCATTAGTCATCAAATTAGGCGGTGTGTTACTGGACAGCGAAGAAGCCCTCGGGCGTTTATTCACCGCACTGGCCGCATACCGGGCGTCAAATGACCGCCGCATTGTCATCGTTCACGGCGGCGGCTGCGTAGTGGATGAACTGATGGCGAAATTACAGTTACCGGTGGTGAAAAAGCAGGGGCTGCGGGTCACCCCGGCGGATCAGATAGACATTATCACCGGAGCGCTGGCGGGCAGTGCCAACAAAACACTGCTGGCGTGGGCGACCCGTTATCAGCTCAACGGTACCGGCTTGTGTCTCGGGGATGGTCAGAGTGTCAAAGTCACACCACTAAGTGACGAACTGGGCCATGTAGGTAAAGCGGCACCGGGCAACCCGGCTCTGCTGAATCTGTTACTGAACAACGGTTTTCTGCCGGTCATCAGTTCCATCGGCATCACGGAAGACGGACTGCTGATGAATGTGAATGCGGATCAGGCGGCTACCGCCATTGCGGAAACGCTGGGCGCAGATCTGGTCCTGCTGTCGGATGTCAGCGGCATCCTGGACGGCAAAGGGCAGAAAATCAAAGCACTCGATGGTGTACATGCACAGAAAATGATCGACGACGGCATTATCACCGACGGCATGATTGTGAAAGTGAACGCGGCGCTGGAAGCGGCGGCCACACTGGGGCGGCCGGTGGATATCGCCTCCTGGCGTCATGCGGATCAGCTGCATTTATTATTTGATGGCGAAGCCATCGGCACGCGGATTTCCGCGTAATCCGGATTATCAGCACATTGGCAGAATCACTCCGCAGCAGCGGATAACATTTACTGAAAGGACAGGGTTATGACAGAGGCAAAAAAAACAGGCATTAAAAAAATCGTACTGGCTTACTCCGGCGGTCTGGATACATCGGCGATTATTCCGTGGCTGAAAGAGCATTATGATAACTGCGAAGTGGTGGCATTTGTCGCCAATATCGGCCAGAGCGCGGAAGATCTCGACGGTGTCGAGCAGAAAGCACTGAACTCCGGGGCGTCTTCCTGCTATGTCGTCGATCTGCGTGAAGAATTTATCAAAGATTTTGTCTATCCGGTGCTGAAAAGCGGCGCACTGTATGAAGGTAAATATCTGCTCGGTACATCGATGGCGCGGCCGATTATCGCCAAAGCTCAGGTGGAGCTGGCACTGAAAGTCGGCGCGGATGCGCTGGCACACGGTGCGACCGGCAAAGGGAATGACCAGGTACGTTTTGAGGGAACCTACACCGCCCTGGCGCCACAGCTGAAAGTCATTGCACCGTGGCGTGAGTGGGATCTGCGTTCCCGTGAGGCGCTGCTGGATTACCTGAAAGTCCGTAATATCCCGACCACCGCGTCCCTGGAAAAAATCTACAGCCGTGATGAAAACGCATGGCATATCTCTACCGAAGGCGGCGTGCTGGAAAGTCCGTGGAATCAGTCGAATGCTGATTGCTGGGTATGGACCGCAGATCCGCAGGAAGCCCCGGACCAGCCGGAGCTGGTTACTGTCACCATTAAGGCCGGTGAAGTCACCGGGGTGAACGGCAAAGCGCTGTCTCCGTATAACTGCCTGAATGCCCTGAATGAACTGGGTGCGAAACACGGTATCGGCCGGATCGATATTATTGAAAACCGGCTGGTGGGCATGAAATCCCGCGGTTGTTATGAAACCCCGGGGGGCACCATCATGATGGCGGCACTGCGCGGACTGGAAGAGATCATCCTCGACCGCGACAGCTTCAAATGGCGTCAGCAGATTGGCCTGGAAATGTCCTATGTGGTGTATGACGGCCGCTGGTTTGCCCCGCTGCGTAAATCCATTCAGGCAGCTGCGGATTCCCTGGCGGAAGAGGTCAGCGGTGAAGTGGTGCTGAAACTCTATAAAGGACAGGTCACGGCGATCCAGAAACAGTCCGCCAACAGCCTCTATTCCGAAGAGTTCGCCACTTTCGGCGAAGATGACGTGTATGACCACAGCCATGCGGGCGGCTTTATCCGCCTGTATTCACTCTCCTCGCGGATCCGTGCGCTGAAAGCGCAGAAATAACCGGCGGGAGACAGGGAGATTATGCACAGGGACGTGCATCAGACTGATTTATCATTAAAAACAGAAAGGGAAAAAGTATGGCACTGTGGGGCGGACGCTTCAGTCAGGAAGCAGATCAACGGTTCAAACAATTCAACGACTCGCTGAGATTCGACTATCGTCTGGCGGAGCAGGATATCACCGGCTCTGTGGCCTGGTCGAAAGCACTGGTGACGGTCAATGTGCTGACCGCACAGGAGCAGGCGGCGCTGGAGCAGGCACTGAATGAGCTGCTGGCGGAAGTGCAGGCCGATCCGCGTGCCATTCTGCGCAGTGATGCGGAAGATATCCACAGCTGGGTGGAAGGCAAACTGATCGGCAAAGTCGGCGATCTGGGGAAAAAACTCCACACCGGACGCAGCCGTAACGACCAGGTGGCGACGGATTTAAAACTGTGGTGCAAAGAGGCGGTCAGTCAGATCCTCGCGGCATTACAGGAATTACAGCAGGCGCTGGTGCTGACGGCGGAGCAGAATCAGGATGCGGTGATGCCGGGTTACACCCACTTACAGCGGGCGCAGCCGGTGACATTTGCTCACTGGTGCCTGGCGTACAGTGAAATGCTGGCGCGGGATGAAAGCCGTGTCCGCGATGCCCTGGCGCGTTTTGATTACAGCCCGCTCGGCTCGGGTGCGCTGGCCGGAACCGCGTATGCCATCGACCGGGAACAGCTGGCCGGCTGGCTGGGATTCGCCGGTGCAACCCGCAACAGCCTCGACAGTGTGTCTGATCGTGACCATGTACTGGAACTGCTCAGTGATGCGGCGATCAGCATGGTGCATCTCTCCCGCTTTGCTGAAGATATGATTTTCTTCAACAGCGGCGAAGCAGCGTTTATTGAATTATCTGACCGCGTCACCTCCGGCTCTTCCCTGATGCCGCAGAAAAAGAACCCGGATGCTCTCGAGCTTATCCGTGGCAAATGCGGCCGGGTGCAGGGCGCACTGACCGGTATGATGATGACCCTCAAAGGTCTGCCGCTCGCCTATAACAAGGATATGCAGGAAGACAAAGAAGGGCTGTTTGATGCACTCGACAGCTGGCTGGACTGCCTGCATATGGCGGCACTGGTGCTGGAAGGCATTCAGGTGAAACGTCCGCGCTGCGAGGAAGCGGCCAAACAGGGTTATGCCAACGCGACAGAACTGGCGGATTACCTGGTGGCAAAAGGCGTTCCGTTCCGCGAGGCGCATCATATTGTCGGTGAAGTGGTGGTCGGCGCGATAGCAAAAGGCGTGGCGCTGGAAGAAATGCCGCTGACAGAACTGCAGGAATTCAGCCCGGTGATTGCCCTGGATGTGTATGACATCCTGTCACTTCAGTCCTGTCTGGAGAAACGCTGTGCGAAAGGCGGTGTTTCACCGGAGCAGGTGGCTGCGGCTATCAGTGAAGCCAAAATCCGGCTGAAACTGGTGTGACGTAATGTATTGTCCCCGGCTCACCCTCTTTTCCTGTGAGCCGGGGGTAATTATTGCCATCAGTATATTTTTGCCTATAACGCGAAAGCCGGATTCCGGCCGGTGATACCTTCAGGAAATCCGCAATAATCTTTTCGCCTTTCGGCCAGCGCCGGGTAAGGGCATTATGGGTTTTCCTGATGACCGTACCGGGCTCTGCTGTATTCTGACCATTAAGGTATCCTGCATTTCCTGCACACTGCTATCAGTGTTGCCGGTATTTCCCGATCCGGTCTGACAGTTATGCTTTCTTACCGGTAACGCTATGGATTTTCTGTCTGTTTCCGTCCTGTGATTTAAGCTCGACTAACAATGCAGTTGCGTTATGATAGTTATCAATTGATTTTATCTATTAATCGCAGACGGAGACACAGGCATGAATATCCGGGATTTGGAATATCTGGTGGCACTTTCTGAGCATAATCACTTTCGCCGCGCGGCAGATGCCTGTCATGTCAGCCAGCCGACACTGAGCGGACAGATCCGCAAGCTCGAGGATGAACTGGGTGTGATGCTGCTGGAGCGCACCAGCCGCAAAGTCCTGTTTACCCAGCAGGGAATGCTGCTGGTGGATCAGGCCCGGACCATTCTGCGGGAAGTGAAAATTCTTGAGGAAATGGCCTCCCTTCAGGGAGAAAGCATGGCAGGGCCGCTGCATATCGGGCTGATCCCGACCATCGCCCCGTATCTGTTGCCGCATATCATTCCGGAACTGCACCGGCTGTGGCCGAAGCTCGAGATGTATCTGCATGAAGCCCAGACCCATCAGCTGCTGGCGCAACTGGACAGCGGGAAACTCGACTGCGCGATTCTGGCGCGGGTAAAAGAAACTGGCAGCTTTATTGAAGAGCCGCTGTTTAATGAGCCGATGAAACTGGCGATTTATGATGAGCACCCGTGGGCATCCCGTCAGGAAGTGGAAATGCATGAGCTGGCCGGGGAAAAACTGCTGATGCTGGAAGACGGGCACTGTCTGCGTGATCAGGCGATGGGATTCTGTTTCCAGGCCGGTGCGCGGGAAGATACCCACTTCCGGGCGACAAGTATGGAAACCCTGCGCAATATGGTGGCGGCAGGCAGCGGTATCACGTTACTGCCGGATCTGGCGATTCCGCCGGAGCACAAACGCGACGGCGTGTGTTATCTCTCCTGCACCAATCCGGAGCCTTTCCGTGAAGTGATCCTGGTTTACCGTCCGGGGTCGCCGCTGCGCAGCCGTTACAGCCAGCTGGCAGAGGCTATCCGTGCAAAAATGTGTGCTTATTACCAGCAGGAGCCTGCGGCTTAAAATAAGCGGTTAAGTCCGTTCAGTGCGGCAACCCGGTAGGCTTCCGCCATTGTCGGGTAGTTGAAGGTGGTATTGACGAAATAATCGATGGTATTACCTTCACCTTTCTGTTCCATAATCGCCTGGCCGATGTGGATAATCTCAGCCGCACGCTCGCCGAAGCAGTGGATCCCCAGAATCTGCCGGGTTTCGCGGTGGAACAGAATTTTCAGGCTGCCTGCATCCAGCCCGGCGATTTGCGCCCGTGCCAGATGTTTGAACTGTGCCCGGCCCACTTCATACGGGATCTTCATCGCTGTCAGCTGCTGCTCGGTTTTACCGACCGAGCTGATTTCCGGAATAGTGTAAATCCCGGTCGGGATATCCTCTATCAGATGCAGCGGTGCATTGCCGTCATGAGTGATAGCGCGGGCGGCAATCCGCCCCTGGTCATAGGCCGCCGAGGCGAGGCTCGGGTAGCCGATAACATCCCCGACTGCATAAATCGCCGGATTGCTGGTCTGGTAGGTATCATTGACACTGATGAGTCCCCGGCTGTCAGCGGTGATCCCGACATGCTCAAGACCGAGATTATCGGTGTTACCGGTGCGGCCGTTGGCAAAGAGCAGGCAGTCCGCCTTCACTTTTTTCCCTGAACGGAAGTGAATAATCACACCGTCATCCGTGCCCTCAATCCGCTCATACTCTTCATTCTGGCGGATAACCACGCCGTTGTTCCAGAAATGATAGGTGAGTGCGTCCGACATTTCCTGGTCGAGAAACGCCAGCAGACGGTCGCGGGTGTTGATCAGATCCACCTTCACACTCAGACCGCGGAAAATAGAGGCATATTCACAGCCGATAACCCCGGCACCATAAATGATCACATGGCGCGGTTCGTGTGTCAGTGACAGAATGGTGTCGCTGTTATAAATGCGGGAGTGGCTGAAATCCACATCCGGCGGGCAGTACGGGCGTGAACCGGTGGCGATAACCACATTCTCCGCACGGAGAATATCGCAGCTGCCGTCACTGTAGCGCACACGGACATCACCCTCCTCGGTGAATTTAGCTTCGCCGCAGAACATGGTACAGCCGTTGCGCTCGTAAAAACCACGGCGCATGCCGGTCTGCTGGGTAATAACCCGGCCGGCGTGAGCCAGGATTTCGGAAAATGAAGATTTCAGAACCCGGGAGTTATCACTGTACAGCGGATTCTGGTTAAATTCGATAATACGGCTGACCGCGTGGCGCAGCGCTTTGGAAGGAATCGTTCCCCAGTGGGTACAGCCGCCGCCGACGTCATCATAACGCTCAATTACGGCAACCCGTTTTCCCTGCTTCACAAGTCCCATTGCCACACCTTCACCACCCGGGCCGGAGCCGATGACAATGGCATCAAACTGGTTCTGTTGCATATGAGAAGTAACCTGTTTATACATAAGTTAACAACATCATCTTAACATCAGATGGAAAATCAACCTATGATTAGTAAGGTTTACAGGTCACACTTCAGGAAATCTTTTTTTCAGGAATTTCACCGGCCATAAGCTAATCATCACTGAAAAAAGTATTAAGTTTGTTATATTGATCCGTCTGAATAAATTGAGAGTCTGAATTCCGTGAGTAACGTGATTGGTGTAAGAGCAAAACAGAAAGAAAAAACCCGCCGGGCCCTGATTGAAGCTGCCTTCAGTCAGCTCAGCGCTGAGCGCAGCTTCACCAGTCTGAGCCTGCGCGAGGTTGCCCGTGAAGCCGGGATCGCCCCGACCTCTTTTTATCGCCATTTCAAAGATGTGGATGAACTGGGGCTGACGATGGTGGATGAGAGCGGGCTGATGCTGCGCCAGCTGATGCGTCAGGCGCGTCAGCGTATCGCCAAAGGCGGGAGTGTGATCCGGACATCAGTTGCGACATTTATGGAGTTTATCGGTAATAACCCCAACGCTTTCAGGTTATTATTGCGTGAGCGCTCCGGCACATCCGCGGAATTCCGTGCAGCGGTCGCACGGGAAATCCAGCATTTTATTGCAGAACTGGCAGACTATCTGGAACTGGAAAGTAAAATGCCGCGTCAGTTTACTGAATTGCAGGCAGAATCGATGGTGACCATCGTTTTCAGCGCCGGTGCGGAAGCACTGGATATTGATTTGGAAAAGCGGGCGCACCTGGAAGAGCGGCTGGTATTACAGCTGCGGATGATCGCCAGAGGCGCGTATTACTGGTACCGCCGCGAACAAGAGAAAATGCATGACTCCGATTACACCCCATTAATCTGACACTTATCACCAAGGAGAACGTTATGACGGAACAACATCGCCGTGACAAAGGAACCTTACTGCTCGCTTTTATTGTCGGGCTTTCAGTACACGGTACTTTTTCAGCACTTTTTAATTCCGCAGTCCATTTTTCGGTTTTTCCGGTTCTGGCATTGTGCCTTGCGGTCTATTGTTTCCATCAGCGTTACCTCAACCAGATGCTGCCGGAAGGCATGCCGAAACTGGTAACCGGTACGTTCTTCCTGGGTCTGTTCTCCTATAACGCCCTGATGCGCGCAGAATATCCGGAAGCCGGATCAAACTACTTTTCTGCCGTCTTTATTGTGATTATCGCGTTGTGGCTCTACCGGGCGATGAAACAGCGCCGTGCCACCGGGCAGGATGAAGTGACAGAGTAATCGCGGCAATTTACTGAACATACCCCCGGTGGCAACCCGCTGCCGGGGGTTTTTTGTGTCTGCTTTATTGTTCCGGCCGGACAATCCCCAGGCAGACCGCCTCTTCTTTTGCGCCCGGCTGTGACTGATAGACCACCTGTTTACGCTTCACGATAACCAGATCCGGCCAGTCTTCCAGGGCACCGGTAAACGGCTCATCGGCACAGGTCCGGTTTATTTTGCCGATCAGCAGCGCACCGTGACGGCGGATATCATCACGGGTGACATGCAGATTATAAATATTGGTTGCCCGGTAATCATGGCCGAACTCATTGATCCACGGCTGAAGTGTTTCCGGCTGATGTTTACCGTAAAACGTTACCCATTCATGCAGATATTCCCCGCCGGTGTATTTCAGTGGTTTTCCGGTTTCCTGTTCCCACCAGCTTTCTGCCTCCGCCGTAAAGGTTTTCATCCCGATATTTTTTTGCCCGGCGTCACGGATGTTGAATCCCATCACTGCGGCATAGCCTGTAATAACAATGACGGCAAACACTATCAGCCCGTTCATCACGTTTTTCAGCGGTTTTACCGGCGGTGTGACCACAGAGCAGATCAGTGCCGGAATACACAGCAGAACAAAAGGCTGCAGCCACTCGGTAATACGTCCGCCCTGATGGAAGGTGAACCAGACATAAATCACCGTGAGTGGTGCCAGAATCATAATATTGATAAGCCGTTTTGCCTGCTCTTCCGGCCAGCCGAAACGGCCGCCTTTCAGGCGGATAATGACGGCAATAATGATCAGCGGATAGAACACCGTAAACAGTGAACCGGTGGTTTTCAGGGTCAGGCCGGTTTTAATCTGTGAATCGACCCATTTAAAGGCGGCAAAATCATTATTCATCAGCCAGATAATATTCGGGACGACCAGTGCAAACCAGATGGCTATCGCAGCATAAAACCAGGGGGAACGGTAACTTTCCCGCGCTTTCGGCACAAACAGGGTGAAGAGAAAGACCATCCCGGTGAGTGCGAGCGTGGAATATTTCCCCATGGTTGCCAGCCCGGATGACAGTGCAAAGCCAATCCACCAGGCCGGGTTGTCATAAACGGCGCGGACAAAAAAGTACAGCATCCACGGCCAGAAGGTGACCAGGATATAGTTATCATTATAAGGGATTAAATCGAAATTAATGATCCCCGACAGATTCAGTGACAACAGTGCCAGCCAGGCGAAATCAGAACGCTGTGTGAGGCGGTGTGTCAGATACCACACCCCGCACATACCAATACCGATGCCGGTAAAATGAATGAAGTACCAGTAAAAATCGGCAGCAATCAGGTCAGGGAAGGCGATGACCGGGTACATCAGCATACCGACCAGCCACGGATTTTTCGGTGCACCCCATTCACCGGTTTTGCCCCAGTTCAGGGCTTCCACGGCATCGTAGGGCACCGTCGGATCCAATCCGTAGCTGACAATAATCCAGAGCGTGACATAAGCAGCGACCCAAAACCAGACAGGGCGGTGCGACGTTTGTTGTGAAAAGTGCATAATTCTATATCTTGGTTAAAATAATGGCTGTGTTCATTATTCACCCGGAGGCGAAATGATAGATCGTTTTGACGGAAATCAGGGTAAACTAGCCGCCAGCGAATCATTGTCATGGCTGCGGGCAGCCCGGAAACCATGAATATAGTTTTGTACTGTTCATTTACGTGGTAAATGTTAACACAAATTAATCAGTTATTTTTAAGCGAGTAAGGTATATGGCCGCTATTTCAAAAAAACCAGCCCGGTCACGGACACCAAAGAAAAGCCGTGAGGAGCTCAACGCGGAAGGCCGTGAACGCAAACGGCAGAAAAAACACCGCGGTAATCCGTCCGGTGCCCGTCAGCAGGATGATGCCCGCAAGACCGGCCGTGGTGCGGAGAATGCGGTTGCTGATCCGCGTATCGGCAGTAAAAAACCGGTTCCGCTGTTTGCGGAAGGTAAAACCTCCGTCAAACCGGCGGTAAAAAAACCGGCTGAGCCGGTCAAAGCCAGACTGTCTCCTGAAGAGGAGCTGGCAAAACTCGAGAACGACGAGCGTCTCGATGCACTGTTACTGCGCCTGGAGAACAACGAAACCCTGACCGCAGAAGAAAACACCTACGTTGATACCATGCTGGAACGTATCGATGCGCTGATGGAAAAACTCGGTATTTCTCTTGATGAAGATGATGATGAAGAGAAAACCGACGACATCATGCAACTGCTGAAAGGGCGCTGATCCTCAGTTATTTTACTGAAACCGGCGGTACTGCATCAAAACCGGCGTAACGGGCGACTGTTATGCCGGTTTTCTTATTTTAAGCCTACGTGTTTGCGGTACTGTCTGCCTTAACAGAGGATTAAACAGCGCCGTGCGGCGGTTTTTCTGTGACAGTTATGGCAGATATCTTACTGAGAATAATAAATAATTCTGAAGAGTAATACGGGATTATGCTGATGCTGTTCACCGGGAGAAACCAATGAGTGATACAAAACGTCCGCCGCACGATCACAGCCGCTTTATCCGCTGCCTCGGCTGGGTGGCAACCTTTACGGCATTTTGTATGTATGTCTCCTATATTCCACAGATTATGGATAATCTGGCGGGACATAAAACGTCACCGCTGCAGCCGCTGGCTGCCGCATTTAACTGTACACTTTGGGTGATTTACGGCTTTAAAGTGAAAGATCTGCCGGTTGCGGTGGCCAATGCCCCCGGTGTTTTGTCCGGGCTGGCGGCAATGCTGACAGCATTATAGTGACCCGCCTGATTATCCGTCTGTGGCACGATCATATTAATCGGGCGGCAGATCCGATAAACTGTGCGGCACACAAAACCGTCAGAGAACGGAAATACATTAATTCTGCAATGGTGAGGCAAAGGGGAGAGCATGTCTGACGCGATCATCTGGGATCTGGCATTGATCCGGAAATATAACTATTCCGGTCCGCGATACACTTCGTATCCGACCGCACTGGAATTTAATCAGCAGTACAGTGACAGTGATTTTATCGCCTCAGCAAACCGCTATCCGGAGCGCCCGCTGTCGTTATATGTGCATATCCCGTTCTGCCATAAATTATGTTACTTCTGCGGCTGTAATAAATTAGTCACACGTCAGAAGCATAAGGCGGATGAATATCTGGCCGTGCTGGAGAATGAAATCGCCGCCCGTGCCCCGTTGTTTGCCGGACGCGAAGTGCATCAGATGCACTGGGGCGGCGGTACGCCGACCTATCTCGATAAAGTACAGATCAGCCGTCTGACCGGCATGCTGCGTCAGCATTTCCGCTTTGCGCCGGATGCCGAGCTTTCCATTGAAATCGATCCGCGTGAAATAGAATTGGACGTTATCGACCATCTGCGGGCGGAAGGATTTAACCGTCTGAGCATGGGGGTGCAGGATTTCAACAAAGAGGTGCAGCGCCTGGTCAACCGTGAGCAGGATGAAGCGACGATTTTTGCGCTGGTGGAGCGTGCCCGTGCAACCGGGTTTGAATCCGTCAGCATCGACCTGATTTACGGGCTGCCGAAACAGACGCCGGAGAGCTTTGCTTTTACCCTGAAACGGGTGGCGGAACTGTCACCGGATCGCCTGAGTGTCTTTAACTATGCCCATCTGCCGGACCTGTTTGCCGCCCAGCGGAAAATCAAAGATGAAGACCTGCCTTCCGCAGAGCAGAAACTGACGATTTTACAGCAGACGATTGAAAACCTGACCGGCAGCGGTTATCAGTTTATCGGCATGGATCACTTCGCCAAACCGGATGATGAGCTGGCGGTCGCACAGAATAACGGCATCCTGCACCGTAATTTCCAGGGGTACACCACCCATGAGGAGTGCGATTTGCTGGGCTTTGGTGTCTCTGCGATCAGCATGCTGGGTGATCACTATGCCCAGAACCAGAAAGACCTGAAAACCTGGTATGCACAGGTGGAAGAGCGCGGCAACGGGTTGTGCCGTGGTCTGGTGCTGACAGAGGAAGACTGCCTGCGCCGCGATGTGATTAAGGCGCTGATCTGCAACTTCCGGCTGGATTATTCACAGATTGAAAAGCAGTATAACCTGGATTTTAAAACCCATTTCGCCGAAGATTTGCAATTATTGCAGCCGATGGCGGATGACGGGCTGGTTGAGATCCGCGACGATGCTCTGGTGGTCACACCGCGCGGACGGCTGCTTATCCGTAATATCTGTATGTGTTTTGATACTTATCTGCGCAACCAGATGCGTCAGCGTCAGTTCTCCCGCGTGATTTAATCTGTTTCCGGGGTTGATGCAGCGTCATCAATCCCGGCTTCTTTCAGTTTCCGCGTCAGCGTATTACGCCCCCAGCCCAGCAGGCGGGCGGCATCCTGCTTGTGTCCGTTGCTGTAATTCAGTGCGCACTGCAGCAGGGTACGTTCAAACAGCGGCAGAGCATCCGCCAGCAGATCGGTTTTCCCGGCCCGTAACTGTGCATCCGCCCACTGCGCCAGCTGCTGATCCCAGTTTCCGGCTGCCGGATTATGGTTGTGCTCATTGCGGATGTGTTCTCCGGCGGCAGTCATGGTCAGGTCGGCAGGCAGATCCTGCGGCAGGACTTCCTGGGTGGCGGACATCACGGTCAGCCAGCGGCAGACGTTTTCCAGCTGGCGGACGTTACCGGACCACGGCAGTTGCATCAGCAGTGCTTCGGTATCCGGATGCAGGCTTTTCGCTTCTGTTCCCAGCTCTTTTGCGGTTTTCTGCAGAAAATGACGCGTCAGACGCGGAATATCCCCCGGACGTTCCCGCAGCGGCGGCAGCTGCATGCGGATAACATTCAGGCGGTGGAACAGGTCCTCGCGGAATTTACCTTCCGCCACCAGCCGCTCCAGATCCTGATGAGTGGCAGCAATAATTCTCACATCCACCTTCACCGGCGCGTAACCGCCGACGCGGTAAAACTGGCCTTCCGCCAGTACACGCAGCAGTCGTGTCTGAATATCGAGCGGCATATCGCCGATTTCATCAAGAAACAGCGAGCCGCCGTCCGCCTGCTCAAAACGCCCCTGCCGCACCTGTGATGCCCCGGTAAATGCGCCTTTTTCATGGCCGAAGAGTTCTGATTCAATCAAATCTTTCGGGATCGCCGCCATATTGAGGGCAATAAACGGCGCATCCGCCCGCGGGCTGTGATGGTGCAGGGCATGCGCCACCAGCTCTTTCCCGGTCCCGGATTCGCCGTTAATCAGCACACTGATGGAGGAGCGGGATAACCGGCCTATTACCCGGTACACCTCCTGCATGGCGGCGGATTCACCGATAATGCCGGACACCGGATCGGCGGCCGCTTCCTGCCGTACCGGCAGATGCTGCTCGCGGTAATGTTCCAGGGCGCGAGCCACCAGCGTGACTGCATCATCAATATCAAAGGGTTTCGGCAGATAATCAAACGCGCCCTGCTGGTAAGCATTCACTGCGGCATCCAGGTCGGAATGGGCGGTCATAATAATCACCGGCAGTAACGGGTTATGCTGTTTGACCGCCGCCAGCAGAGACAGACCGTCCATGCCCGGCATCCGGATATCGGAGATCAGCACGTCCGGCTGTCCGCTGTTCAGGGCCGCAAGGGCATTTTCAGCACTGTCAAAACAGACACAGGCATAACCGGCGCTGCTCAGTGCGCGCTCGAGCACCCAGCGGATCGCGCTGTCATCATCAACGACCCAGATTTTTCCCGGCTGCATATGACCTCCTCAACAGGCTTACTGACGGATTGGCAGATAAAGTGAAAATAAGGTGTGACCCGGCCAGCTGCTGAACTCAATTTTGCCGTTATGCTGATCGATAAGATTGCGGGCAATGGATAAACCCAGCCCGGAACCGCCTTCGCGGCCGCTGACCATCGGATAGAACAGGGTATCCAGGATATGCGGCGGAATACCCGGGCCGTTGTCCTCAATATCAATCCTGGCGGCCAGCCGGTAGCGTTCTCCGTGCAGCATTACCTGGAATGCGGTGCGGGTACGCAGAATAATGGTGCCGCCTGCGGAATGCAGGGCCTCCAGGGCATTGCGCATAATATTGAGGATAACCTGCTCGATCTGGTCGGGATAATGCGACAACTCCGGCAAACTGGGATCGTAGTCTTTGACCAGCGTGATATTGTCCGGTTTTTCCAGATTGATGAGCTGAAAAACCCGCTCCGCCACATGGTGAATACTCTGCAGGCTTTTCTGCCCCGGATGCTGGGGGCCGAGAAGACGATCAACCAGCGCCCGCAGGCGATCGGCCTGCTCGATAATCACCTGTGTGTATTCCTGAAGTGCCGGATCCGGCAGCGCGCGGGATAACAGCTGTGCGGCACCGCGTAACCCGCCGAGCGGATTTTTGATTTCATGCGCCAGCCCGCGTACCAGATCACGGGCGGCAGCCTGCTGCGCCTGCTGTAATTGTTCCTGGGTAATGCGCCGGTGACTGTCGAGCGGTGTCAGTTCCAGCAGAATAAAATCGCCGGATACCGGCTGGGCACTCAGCGAAAGAGCGTGCATCTGGTTATTTACCACCAGGGTCACATCGTTGTCAGTAAAGCTGTGGCCTTCTGCCAGTGTGGTCTGCAATGTGGCGGTATCGAGGGAAAGGTAGCTGTATAAAATAGGGAGCGGCGTGCCGGTGAGTTTACGGGCACTCTGGGCGAATAACTGCATAGCCGATTGATTGGCGTAACGGATAATCAAATCATTATCCAGCAGCAGGACACAGTTGATCAGTGAATCAAGGAGCTGCTCTGCCTGCGGTTTGTTATCCGGGTTCATATTATCCACCTCTTTGCACCAATTTGGTGCATTGTAGCGTATTTACCCCGCAGGAGAAAAGGACCCGCCCAACGGCGGGTCAAGTGCTTCACGGCAACAAAATAAACCGGAACCTGTCACTCTGAGTGCCGCCAGACAGCGGCACTATCAGAATCACACGCTGTAATACATATCAAATTCAACCGGATGCGGTGTCATATTCAGGCGCTGAACATCAGCACGCAGCAGGTCGATATAGGTGTTAATCGCATCTTCGGTAAACACACCGCCGCGCACCAGGAACTCATGATCCGCTGCCAGCGCATCCAGTGCATCACCCAGAGACGGTGCGACTGTCGGGATTTCTTTCGCTTCTTCCGGCGGCAGGTCATACAGGTTTTTATCCATGGCATCGCCCGGATGAATTTTATTGATGATACCGTCCAGACCGGCCATCAGCTGTGCGGCAAAGGCCAGATACGGGTTAGCAGCCGGGTCCGGGAAGCGGACTTCAATACGGCGGGCTTTCGCGCTGGACACAATCGGAATACGGATTGAGGCCGAACGGTTACGTGCAGAGTAAGCCAGCATGACCGGTGCTTCGTAGCCCGGCACCAGACGTTTGTAAGAGTTGGTGGTCGGGTTGGTAAAGGCGTTCAGGGCACGGGCGTGTTTGATGATCCCGCCGATGTAATAGAGTGCCATTTCTGACAGACCGGCATATTTATCCCCGGAGAACAGGTTAACGCCGTCTTTTGACAGAGACATATGGCAGTGCATACCGGAGCCGTTATCGCCGACCAGCGGTTTTGGCATAAAGGTCGCGGTTTTGCCGTAGCGGTGCGCCACATTCTGCACCACATATTTGTACATCTGGGTTTCGTCCGCTTTCAGCGTCATGGTATTGAAGCGGGTGGCGATTTCGTTCTGGCCGGCAGTACCGACTTCGTGGTGATGTGCTTCCACGACCAGACCCATCTCTTCCATGACCAGACACATTTCAGAACGCAGATCCTGTGAGGAATCGACCGGCGGCAGCGGGAAGTAACCGCCTTTCACGCGCGGACGATGACCTTTGTTGCCTTCCGGATAGACAGTACCGGTGTTCCAGGCAGCTTCAATATCATTGATATGATAGTAAGCACCGGAGATATCAGCACCGAAACGGATGTCATCAAACAGGAAAAACTCAGGTTCAGGCCCGAACAGGACTGTATCCGCAATACCGCTGGTGCGCAGGAAATCTTCGGCACGTTTGGCGATAGAGCGCGGGTCACGGTCATAACCCTGCATGGTGTTCGGCTCTAACACATCACAGCGCAGAACCAGTGTCGGGACTTCAAAGAACGGGTCGATCAGGGCGGATTCCGCAATCGGCATCAGTACCATGTCAGATTCGTTGATGCCTTTCCAGCCGGCCATTGAGGAACCGTCAAACATTTTTCCGTCTTCGAAGAAATCTTCATCTACCTGATGAGCAGGGATCGACACATGCTGTTCCTTGCCTTTGGTATCGGTAAAGCGTAAGTCCACGAATTTAACGTTGTACTCTTCCATCATGGTCAATACATGTTCAACAGACATATTCAGATCTCCTGGTTTGGGATGTTCCGTCAATCCTCTGGTGGTCACCCGGAGGGACACTGATTGCGGTTCTCACATTGCTTGATAAATATAAAGCGAAAAGCGTGCCAACTTTTTTAAAAGGGGGTAAGCCGCGTTACTGCTGCGGGTTACTCAGATAAGGATAGCGGAAACAGGGTGAATTGCACCATATTGGTGCATTTTTGATTCAGCTTGCAGATCCGCGATGCACTGTTATGGTGCAATGAAATCAGTGCACCGTTTCCCGGCCACAAACGCAAAAAAAGTATCTCTTTTATCCTGAATAGGTTTATGATATGCCCCTCTGAATTCGTCGCTGAGCGTGGTATGCGCCGCTGATTTTGTAAAAAAATGGCAGGATGAATTTTATCTCCATGTTTTATAATCATTTATTTTTTAAGTGAGATGTATCACACTTCTTTCACTTGCCTCAGAGAACGTGTAAAATACCACCAAACATCTACACCATAGATGGGCGTTGTTGAAAAGAATGCTATCTGTGACGTAATTCCCATCCATTAACGAAAACGGTACAAGTCTTTGTCTATCGAGAAATTAAGAAATATTGCCATCATCGCTCACGTTGACCATGGCAAGACCACGCTGGTCGATAAATTATTACAGCAGTCCGGTACGTTTGATGAGCGTTCAAAACCGGAAGAGCGTGTAATGGACTCCGGCGATCTGGAAAGAGAGCGCGGCATTACTATTCTTGCAAAAAATACCGCGATTACGTGGAACGACTATCACATCAACATCGTTGACACCCCGGGGCACGCCGATTTCGGTGGTGAAGTAGAACGTGTGATGTCCATGGTTGACAGCGTACTGCTGCTGGTAGATGCGATGGACGGTCCTATGCCGCAGACCCGCTTTGTAACGCAGAAAGCGTTTGCAAACGGTCTGAAACCAATCGTCGTTATCAACAAAATTGACCGTCCGGGCGCACGTCCTGACTGGGTTATCGACCAGGTGTTTGACCTGTTTGACAACCTCGGCGCAACTGACGAGCAGCTCGACTTCCCTATCATTTATGCATCTGCGCTGAATGGTATTGCGGGCACCGATTATAACGATATGGCGGATGATATGACTCCGCTGTACGAAGCTATTGTTAAGTATGTTGAGCCGCCTCAGGTTGACCTCGACGGCCCGTTCCAGATGCAGATCTCCCAGCTCGATTACAACAACTATTTAGGTGTTATCGGGATTGGCCGCATCAAGCGCGGTAAAGTCAAACCAAACCAGCAGGTTACTGTTATCGATGCGGAAGGTAAAACCCGTAACGGTAAAATCGGTAAGGTTCTCGGACATTTAGGTCTGGACCGTATCGAAACGGAAGTTGCTGAAGCCGGTGATATCATCGCGCTGACCGGTCTGGGTGAACTGAATATCTCAGATACTATCTGTGACACCAACTGTGTTGAAGCATTAAAACCACTGGCCGTTGATGAACCGACCGTCAGCATGTATTTCTGCGTTAACACCTCACCATTCTGCGGTAAAGAAGGGAAATATGTGACTTCCCGTCAGATCCTTGACCGTCTGAAGAAAGAGCTGGTTCACAACGTGGCACTGCGCGTTGAAGAAACTGAAGACCCGGATGCATTCCGTGTATCAGGCCGTGGTGAGCTGCACTTATCTGTTCTGATCGAAAACATGCGCCGTGAAGGTTTTGAGCTGGCGGTATCCCGTCCGCGCGTTATCTTCCGCGATATCGACGGCCGTAAACAGGAGCCGTTCGAGCAGGTGACTCTGGATATTGAAGAACAGCACCAGGGTGACGTGATGATGGCACTGGGTGAGCGTAAAGGCGAACTGCGTGACATGATGCCGGATGGCAAAGGCCGCGTACGTCTGGATTACAGCATCCCGAGCCGTGGTCTGATTGGTTTCCGTACTGAATTCATGACCATGACTTCCGGTACCGGTTTACTGTATGCCACATTCAGTCACTATGATGATGTTAAACAGGGTGAAATCGGCCGCCGTCAGAACGGTGTGATGATTTCCAACGGTCAGGGTAAAGCAGTTGCATACGCACTGTACAGCCTGCAGGATCGCGGTAAGCTGTTTGTCGGTCACGGTACTGAAGTGTATGAAGGCCAGCTGATCGGTATTCACTCACGTTCAAACGACCTGACAGTTAACTGCCTGACCGGTAAGAAACTGACCAACATGCGTGCATCCGGTACTGATGAAGCGACCACACTGACTCCGTTTATCGAGAAAACCCTGGAACAGGCGTTAGAATTTATCGATGACGACGAATTAGTGGAAGTAACGCCGAAGTCTATCCGTCTGCGTAAACGCCACCTGACTGAAAACGACCGCAAACGCGCACACCGCAGCAAAGATTAATCTCTGCCGGTTGTTTTGATTCATGCCACTCAGGGCGCCTCCGGGCGCCCTGAGCTTTTTCTGTGTGCTGATCACATACCGGTCACAGGCTGATAACCGCACGGAAATACGGGCGGGATCGCACTCCCGGATATTTTTTCTCACCGAAAATGGTTTTCACTCTGTTCAGGAAGAGAGTCTGCGGGTAGAGTAAAAATAATTCATCAACCCGGAGGGATGGTATGCTTTATATTTTTGACATGGGTAATGTCATTATTGATATTGATTTTAAACGTGTTTTATCAGTCTGGAGTAATCTGAGCGGCAAGCCGCTGTCCGAACTGAGCAGTGATTTTATTCATGGTGAAACCTTTAAACAGCATGAATGCGGCAAAATTTCCGATGTTGAATTTGCCGAAGCCATTAATGACCAGCTGGATATGTCGCTGAGTTTCGATGAGTTTGCCGAAGGCTGGCAGGCTATCTTTATCTCTGTCCGCCCTGATGTGATTGATATCATGAACAGGCTGCGTGAGCAGGGACACCGCGTGGTGGTGCTCTCTAACACCAACCGTCTGCATCAGGATTACTGGCCGCAGCACTATCCGGAAATTGCCGCATCTGCGGATTTCCTGTATCTCTCCCAGGATCTGGGACTGCGCAAGCCGGACCCGGATATCTATCAGTATGTGCTTGAAACCGAAGAATTTGAGCCGCAGGATGCCGTGTTCTTTGATGATGTCCGCGAAAACGTGGATGCGGCAGTGGCACTCGGTATCAAAGGCGTGTTTGTCACCGATCGTGACACAGTCTCCCGTTATTTTGCAGAGTATGATTTTTCAGCAGAAGTGACTGAGTAATTCAGGTGTGATTGTTTTTTAAACGGATATGACATGATTGCATTAATACAGCGTGTGACCCGCGCGGATGTCCGGATCGCCGGGGAAATTGCCGGTGAAATCGGTCCCGGATTGCTGGTTCTTCTGGGTGTTGAGCGGGATGACGACGAACAAAAATCAAAACGCCTGAGTGAGAAAGTGATGGGTTACCGCATTTTCAGTGATGCGGACGGAAAAATGAACCTGAATGTGGCGCAGTCCGGCGGTCAGCTGCTGGTGGTGTCACAGTTCACCTTAGCAGCGGAAACACAAAAAGGAATGCGCCCGGGATTTTCAAACGGCGCGGCACCGGAAAAAGCCAATGCCTTATATGAGCACTTTGTAGCGCAGTGCCGTGCAGCCGGAATGGTGACGGAAACAGGCCGGTTTGCGGCTGACATGCAGGTCAGTCTGACAAACGATGGTCCGGTCACTTTCTGGCTGCAGGTATGATACAACAGTCTCAGGCCGGTCACCGGTTACCACTGACAGGAGAAAGTGCGATGTATCATTTACGTGTACCAAAAACCGATCAGGAGCTGGAAAGCTATTTTCATTTCCGCTGGGCGATGCTGCGCAAGCCGCTGAATCAGCCGCAGGGATCGGAAAAGGACGGTTATGATACCTATGCACATCATCAGATGGTGGTGGACGAAACCGGGCAGCCTGTGGCTGTCGGCCGTTTGTATATCAATGCAGAAAATGAAGGCGCGATCCGCTTTCTGGCAGTTGATCCGCAGATGCAGGGACGCGGGCTGGGCACACTGATTGCACGCGCACTGGAGTCCGTGGCGCGTCAGGAAGGTGTTAAGCGGATTGTCTGCAGTGCCCGTGAGGAAGCGGTCGCATTTTTTGAAAAATCAGGTTTTGAAAACAGAGGACCGATTACAGGCCCGCAAACGACGCCTGTTCGTCATTTTTTTATGATTAAATCCGTTGAAACCCTCGATGCGATCCTGCATCGTCCTGACTGGTGTGCTGAATTACAGAAAGCATGGTATGAAACCATTCCCCTGAGCGAAAAAATGGGGATCCGCATTACGCAGTACACCGGTCAGGAATTTATGACCACCATGCCGGAAGGCCCGAACCAGAACCTGCATCAGACCATTTTTGCCGGCAGCCAGTTCTCGATGGCGACACTGACCGGCTGGGGACTTATCTGGCTGCTGTTACAGGAAAACTCCCTGGACGGCGATATTGTGCTGGTGGATGCCAATATCCGTTACCGCAAGGCCGTGGCAGGCAGACCAGAAGCCATTGCTTCCCGCGATAAACTCAGCGGTGACCTGGATCGTCTGGCACGCGGCAGTAAAGCGCGGATTAAGCTGGAAGTGACTGTCGGGCAGGGGGATGAAGTCGGCGCGGTCTTTACCGGTACCTATATGGTGCTGCCCGGCCAGAAACACAGCGCGGAGTGAGAGGTAAAACACATTTCTTTCGCTGTGGCTGACAGAGAGGACAATTGGTCAGATACGGCGGTGATAACGGGCAGGCGGACGAAAAGCATGCGCGTCATGGATGACGCTACAGCGCCTTACGGCGCTGTTTTTGTATCAGCAAAGGTTACAGAATTTCTCCGGTTTCGCTGTTATCCGGGATCACCCGCTGTGCAGGCGGGGCAGAAGGTACCGGCTCTGCGGATCCCGGGGTGTTGCTCATCTGTCCCTGCGTGATAGCCCGGTTTATCTGATTTCCCTGTTTATCCTGTCCGGAGAGCATGCCGCTCAGTGTGCTGCGGATATCCTCTGCCCGCAACTGCCCGTTCAGACGCAGGGTGTAATTGGCGCTGCCGGTCAGCGGAGCAGGTTGCCAGCCCCATTGTGACAGGATCTGACTGTCCGCACCGGTTGCCTGTAATGTGAAACTGAAAGGCACAGTACCGGATGGCGTGGCCTGAAACTGCATTTTCAGCAACCCTTCCTCGGCAGAGGCGGCAAATTGTGTGGTTGCCGCGCTGTCAGTTCCGGCAGTCAGAGTCAGATACGGGCGGTGCAGTTCGACCCGGTTAAAGGTGGCATTGCCGGCACTGACAGAAAGCTCGCCGTCCCATAATCCCCACTGACCGGATTTCAGGATCTGCATGGTTTTGATGTAGCCGTTCACATTGGTGAGCTGGAACGGGAAAACCGGCTGTGTATCAATCAGCAGGGCATTGGAGACTTTAATATCCTGCAGGCGGATAGCATCAATTCCCTGCGGGGCGGCTTCCTGTAATGCGGCGAACCACTGTTCCGGGAGGTTGTACAGCAGGTTGTCGGCGACACCGCTGGTGATATCCAGTGTCCGGGTGGCGCGGTTCCACTCCCCGGTAAAGCGCAGAATACTCTTGTCATAGCGGCCGGTCAGACGGTTGACCGCAATCTGATCGCCGCGCAGTTCCAGGGTGCTGATAATGTCAGAAAAATGCTGCCCGCTGAGTGTCAGATCTGCTGCGGCGATATCTGCCTGTCCGTTGTCCGTCTGCCAGCGCCCTTGTTTAAAGGCCAGATTTTTGACCGTGCCTTCCAGATAGTTTACCGCCCACTGATGACCTTCGAGCTTGATATTGGTGGCGGTGATATTCCTGGCCTGAATATCCGGCAGGTTTTCTGTGCTGTCTGCCAGCTGTGTCAGTGTTTGCGGTGTCTGCCAGCGGATATCATTAAGCAACAGGTTATCCAGCTGCCACTGACCTTCGGCGCTGCGGCGTCCGGTGGCGGTGATCAGGCCGTTTTCCAGTGTGGCGGTCAGGTTATCAAACGTGAATTGTTTTCCGCTGACCTCGCCCTGTGTCAGGATATTTTTCAGCGGCAGCCCGTAGTAATTCAGGCTGTTGGCGGAAAACTGGTATTTGCCGTTTCCGGTCAGGTCACTGCCCTGCGGCTGCCACGGTGTGATCCCGCCGGTAACACCTTCCGCGTCAATTACCCGGTTGCCGTCGGTGCGGCGGAGTGCGGTCTGATTGAGCTGTAATAACCCGGCACTGACCGGCAGGGTGCTGCTGTCAGCAGCATCAGAAATTTCGATATCCCCTTTCTGCACAATGATACGGGCAAACCAGCCGGGTTCAGAAAAACTGCGCCAGTCCAGGGTCAGCTCAACATTGGCCGCTTCCAGGGCAAAATCACCGGAAACCGTGCTGATGCTGACATCACTGAGTGAAATAAGTGAGGGAGATGAGAGCGAGTGACTTATCGCGGAAAGCGAGACTTTGTAGCGTGTGTTGTCACTGATAAGGGCTGAAACCTGTTTTGTACCCCATGATGTCTGCACCACAAGGGCCGTGGCAACGATAAGAATAATGACCAGTGTTATCAGCCAGAAAACAGCCCGTCCCAACCATTTCATAATGCGCTCCCCGATAGATAATCCTGAGGGCATACTAGCGTGAGGCTCTTTATGGTGACAAGGATTATCGCGGTTTTTCCGCACAGAGCAGCCCGCGTGACCGTTTCCGGTCACGCGGTTAAACAGATGATTATTTCTCCGGCGGAAAAATCAGGTTCAGGGCTATCGCGGTCAGGCCACCGGCCGCAATTCCTGAAGAAAGCAGGGTTTTCAGCCAGTCCGGTGCGAACTGCAGGATCAGCGGCTGCTGGGAAACCCCCATGCCGACAGCCAGCGACAGCGCAATAATCATAATTGCCCGGCGGTTCAGGGTTTCGCGGGAAACAATCCGCACCCCGGATGCCGCAATCGTCCCGAACATCACAATGGTTGCACCGCCGAGTACCGGCTCCGGAATGTGCTGCACAAAACCGGCTACGGCCGGGAACAGCCCCAGCACGATCAGCATCAGTGCCACCACATAACCGACATAACGGCTGGCAACGCCGGTCAGTTGGATCACACCATTATTCTGCCCGAAACAGGAGTTCGGGAAGGTGTTAAAGACCGCAGACAGGGCGGAATTGAGACCGTTTGCCAGCACGCCGCCTTTCAGGCGCTTCATATAGAGCGGGCCGGACACCGGTTGTTCGGAGACATCGGACGTCGCGGTAATATCACCGATGGTTTCCAGCGAGGTCACCATAAAGATCAGGATCAGCGGCAGCAGCAGGTTCCAGTCAATGGATAAGCCGTAATAGAGCGGTGCCGGGATCACAATCATTTCTTTTGGAATTTCTGCATGGTTATCCGGCAGCATGCCCATCCACCAGGCGGCCAGATAGCCCGCGGTCATCGCCAGTACCAGTGAAGCGACGCGCAGATACGGGTTTTTCTGGCGGTTCAGCAGCACAATCACCGCCAGCACAATACCGGCGAGGATCAGGTTATCGGCAGAGCCGAAGGTGTTATCCGCCATTGCGCCATAACCGCCGCCGATGGAGGTCAGCCCGACCTGAATTAATGACAGGCCGATAATCATCACCACCACACCGGAGACCAGCGGTGTGATAATACGGCGAGCCAGATGCAGGAAACGGGAGAGGATCACTTCTGTCATCGCCGCCAGCATCAGTGTGCCGAACAGCGCCGCCATCATTCCTTCCGTATCCACACCATTATTTTTCAGTGCCATACCCCCCATAATCAGCGGGGCAACAAAGTTAAAGCTGGTGCCCTGGATAGAGAGCAGCCCTGAGCCGACCGGCCCCCAGGTACGGATTTGCAGCAGTGAGGCCAGCCCGGAAGCGAACAGCGACATACTGATAATCCGCTGGGTATCATGGGCGGAAAGGCCAAGCGCCTGAGCGATAAGCAACCCCGGCGTAATCACCGCCACAAACATCGCCAGCAGATGCTGGCAGGCGGCAAAGAGGGTCTGCGGCAGCGGCGGACGATCTTCCAGACGGTAGATGAGTTCACTATTTGTGTTAGTCGCGGGAGTTACACTGGTTTTGTCAGAAATTGCAGAGTTCATGTCAACAGGTCCGGGATAAGCAATTTCCGTATTTTAATGATCTGCGGCACAAAAGCAATCGTTTGCGCGGATGAGATGTTATTTTTTATAGCGGAATATAATCACAGTTTTATTTATTTTAACTTGTCTTTATCCGCTTTTTTTTCTTTAATCCCGATACCTGCTTTTTTTCTTGCGTAATAAGGACGTTATTAACGCGATACTGATGTAACAAATACCAACAATAAAAGGGGTACGTGAATGTATCAACTCGACGTTTACGGCACGCTGGTTGCGGCCACACTCGTCCTATTACTGGGACGTAAACTCGTAAAAACTGTACCATTCCTCGAAAAGTATACTATTCCTGAGCCTGTGGCCGGTGGTCTTCTGGTCGCGATTGTATTATTGGGGCTCAAATCCGGTATGGATCTGGAAGTGAAATTTGATGATTCACTGAAAGACCCGCTGATGCTGGCGTTCTTCGCCACCATCGGCTTAAACGCCAACTTAGCCAGCCTGAAGGCGGGCGGTAAAACATTATTTATCTTTGTGATTGCCGTTGTGGGCTTACTGATTGTGCAGAACAGTGTCGGTATTTCCCTGGCGAAAATGATGGGGCTTGACCCGCTGATTGGTCTGCTGGCCGGTTCTATCACACTTTCCGGTGGTCACGGTACCGGGGCGGCATGGGGTAAAATTTTCAGCGACAGCTATGGTTTCACCTCTGCAACAGAAATTGCGATTGCCTGTGCCACATTTGGTCTGGTGCTCGGCGGCCTGATTGGTGGTCCGGTGGCCCGTTTCCTGATCAAAAAGACAGCCATGAGCGATGTGAAATTACAGGATGATGAAGCACCGACCGCGTTTGAAAAACCGCAGGCCGGACGCATGATCACTTCAATGGTTCTGCTTGAAACAATTGCACTGATTGCTATCTGTTTGCTGGCAGGGACGTATCTGTATGGTGTTCTGACGGATTTCTTCACGTCGATGCAGTGGAAGTTCCAGATCCCGGCGTTCGTGTGTGTGCTGTTTATCGGGGTTATCCTGAGCAACAGTCTGTCACTGATGGGCTTCTACCGTGTGTTTGAACGGGCGGTGTCGGTGCTGGGTAACGTCAGTCTGTCACTGTTCCTGGCGATGGCACTGATGAGCCTGAAACTGTGGGAAATCGCCTCTCTGGCGGTACCGATGCTGGTGATTCTGGCGGTACAGACCGTGGTGATGGCGCTGTATGCCGTCTTCGTCACTTACCGTGTGATGGGGAAAAACTATGATGCGGCGGTACTGGCTGCCGGTCACTGTGGCTTCGGGATGGGCGCGACACCAACCGCGATTGCCAACATGCAGGCGGTAACTGATCGCTTCGGTCCTTCCCATGTGGCCTTCCTGGTGGTACCGATGGTGGGGGCGTTCTTCCTGGATCTGATTAACGCACTGGTTATTCCGTTCTTCCTGGCGTTACCTATCTTCCCGGCTGCGGGCGGGTAACAGAACAGTTCTTAAAGCAGGCAAGCCACCCCTCCGGGTGGCTTTTTTCGTTATACGTTGGTGTATTGTGTGCGTTCCGGCAGCCAGCGTTCTATCAGGGCTTTTGCCTGTTCCGGATAGTTTTGGTGCAGATGCCGTGCAACGCGCTGTACTTCCGGCAGCATGCCCTGGTCGCGCAGTAAATCCGCCACTTTAAATTCCGCATTGCCAGTCTGGCGTGTGCCGAGCAGTTCCCCCGGCCCGCGGATTTCCAGGTCTTTCTGCGCGATAACAAAGCCGTCGTTGCTGTCCCGCAGTACCTGAAGACGCAGTTTTGCTGTCTGGGTGAGCGGGGTTTTATACAGCAGCACACAGTGGGAGACCGCAGAGCCGCGCCCGACCCGGCCGCGCAGCTGATGCAGCTGTGCCAGCCCGAGCCGTTCCGGGTTTTCGATAATCATCAGGCTGGCGTTCGGTACATCCACCCCGACTTCAATCACCGTGGTGGCAACCAGCAGATCCAGCTCACCGGCCTTAAACTGTGCCATTACCGCCTGTTTTTCTGCCGGTTTCATGCGGCCGTGAACCATCCCGACCCGCAGATCCGGTAGCGTGGCGGACAGCTCATCAAACGTGACCTGAGCCGCCTGGGCTTCCAGCAAATCCGATTCATCGATCAGGGTACAGACCCAGTAAGCCTGACGTTTTTCATCCTGACAGGCATTGCGCACCCGCTCAATAATCTCATGGCGGCGGTTGTCCGGAATCGCCACCGTGGTCACCGGGGTTCTGCCGGGCGGCAGTTCGTCGATAACCGAGGTATCGAGATCTGCATAGGCAGTCATGGCCAGAGTACGCGGGATCGGCGTGGCGGTCATGATCAGCTGATGTGGATGGAATCCCTGCTGTTCGCCTTTTTCCCACAATGCCAGCCGCTGGTGGACACCAAAGCGGTGTTGTTCATCGATAATCACCAGCGCCAGGGAATGAAAACGGATATGTTCCTGAAAAATGGCGTGTGTGCCGATAACCATGGCCACATCACCGGCAGCAATGGCGTCTTCCTGTGCCTGTCGTGCCTTGCCTTTCTGTTTCCCGGCAACCCAGCCGACACTGATACCCAGCGGCTCCAGCCACTGACGGAAAGTATTGGCGTGTTGTTCAGCCAGCAATTCTGTCGGTGCCATCAGAGCCACCTGTCTGCCGTGTGCGATAGCGCGAAGTGCCGCCAGCGCGGCGACCAGCGTTTTCCCTGAGCCGACATCCCCCTGAATCAGGCGCATCATCGGTACCGGTTTTTCCAGATCCTGCTCTATTTCCGCCACCACGCGCTGCTGGGCATTGGTTGGTGAGAAGGGAAGTTGTGCCAGAAACTGATTTTTCAGTGTTTCCTGCGGTGACAGCGGCAGTGCGTGATAACGCTGTGCCCCTGCTCTGACCGCCAGCATGCTGAGGTGATGCGCCAGCAGTTCTTCCAGCACAATCCGTTTCAGTGCCGGATGCTGCCCGCTTTCCAGTTCGGCAAGCTGTGTATCCGCCGGTGGCCGGTGCAGCGTTTTCAGCGCCTGCGGCAGGCTCATCATAGAGCGGGTCAGTTCCGGCGGCAGTAATTCATTAATGGCGCAGGTATCGAGCAACTCCAGCGCCTGATCGAGCAGTTTGCGGAGTGTGGCCTGGCGGACACCTTCGGTGGTCGGGTAGATAGGGGTGAGTGTTTCCTGTAATTCAACGGAAGTATCACTCTGGCGGACTTTGTATTCGGGGTGGAAAATCTCCGGGCCATTTTTGCCGCGCCGGATTTCACCGTAAGCGGTGACCTGTTTTCCGGCCACCAGCGCATTTTTCATCGCCGCTGAAAAGTTAAAGAAACGCAGGGTTAAGATGCCGGTACCGTCGCTTATCTGGCAGGTCATCATCCGCTTGCGGCCAAAGACCACATCGGTGCGCAGCACTTCGCCGCTGACGGTGGCATAAATCCCGGGTAACAGATCGGTAATGGTATAAAGCCGGGTCTGGTCTTCATAACGCAGCGGCAGATGGAAAAGCAGATCCTGAAGGGTGTGCAGACCGATACCGGCCAGTTTGCCCGCCTGCCCGGCCCCGACGCCGTGTAAAGTCGTGAGTGGGATAGCATCAAGCAGTTGACCTTTCATTTTCTGCTCCGTTTCGTATCAGGCGGATGGTTTCTTCTGTTGCATGGCAGCCCACCAGCTGTCCGGCGCAATAATATGACCCTGTTCATCAATCTGCGGACGGGGCAGTTTTTTCTCGCGGGCGACCTGGGCCAGCACCGGATAACCGCGTTCAAACAGCAGGCGCTGCTGTTCATCCTGTGCCAGGGCACAACGGGGATGCTCATAGAGACCGGCAGCTTCACGCTGGCGTTGTGCCTCATAGAGGATCACGGCGGCGGCAACAGACACATTCAGTGACTGTACCATGCCGGACATCGGGATCATAATATGCTGATCTGCCAGCCGGATGGCTTCCTGAGATATGCCGGTTTTCTCCGAGCCCATGATAATGCAGGTCGGGCGGGTAAAATCGATCGCCCGGAAATCCACCGCGCTGTCAGACAGATGAGTGGCAAGAATCTGCATACCCTGTGATTTCAGGAGGGTCACGGCACCAGCGAGTGTGTCGTGGTTATGCACATTTACCCAGCTGTTGCTGCCGGCGGCGGAAGAGACCAGGGTTTTGATTTTTTCCGGCCAGACCGCATGCAGATCATGGATACCGACAGCATCCGCGCTGCGGATCACCGCCGAGACATTGTGCGGCTTATGCACTTCCTCGAGACACAGGGTGAGGTCAGGCTGGCGCATCGCCATCATCCGGCAGATGCGCTCATAACGTTGGGAATTCATACCGTGTGATTAATTCCGGTTACGGCTGACGCGCAGGACATCCGGCATAATGCGGATCTTACGCATAATATTCGCAAGCTGGATACGGTCTTTTGCGGTCAGGCGGATAAAGGCGCAGTAAACGCGGCCATCTTTCTCCTCGGTATTCATGCTCTGAATACTGGAGTTGGCATCATTAATTGCGGCAGTCAGGTTAGCCAGTGCGCCCTGGTGGTTAAACATATCCACTTTGATTTCAGCAATAAAATCGGTGTCGATATCATTATCCCACTCAACAGCCATGAATTTTTCCGGTTCTTTTTCATATCCGCGGATATTACGGCAGGATTCATGGTGGATAACCAGCCCTTTACCCGGACTGATATGGGCGATAATCGGGTCACCCGGTACCGGACGGCAGCATTTGGCGAAGGTGATAAGCACTCCGTCCGCGCCTTTGATCGGCAGCTTGCGGGTGGTGCTCTCTTCGGTATTACTTTCCGGCTCGTTCAGCAGGTTACGGGCAACCACCACACTCATGGCATTCCCCAGGCCGATTTCCGCCAGCAGGTCATCCAGAGTCGCCAGTTTCATCCGCACCAGCTCACGGCTGATATTTTCCTGAGGGATATCTGTGATCTTACGGCCGTTACCGAGTGCATGGTTGAGCAGACGGCGGCCCAGGTTGACAGAATCATCCCTTTTGAGGTTTTTCAGTAACTGACGGATTTTCGCCCGGGCTTTTGAGCTGACAACAAAGTTCAGCCACGCGGCATTCGGCCGTGCGCCCGGTGCGGTAATAATTTCAACGGTTTGTCCGCTGGTCAGTTGCTGGGAGAGCGGATACGGCTGGCGGTCAACGCGCGCGCCGACACAGGAGTGGCCGATGTCCGTATGCACGGCATAGGCGAAATCCACCGGAGTGGCGCCGGTCGGCAGTTCCACAATCCGGCCTTCCGGCGTGAAGACATAAATCTCATCCGGGAAGAGATCGGATTTCACGCTCTCAATAAATTCAAAGGTGTTGCCGGTGCTTTGCTGAAGTTCTATCAGGCTCTGCATCCAGCGGTGGGCACGCACCTGTGCGGTGGTGCCGGATTCACCGTGCTCTTTATAAGCCCAGTGTGCAGCCACCCCCATTTCCGCCATCTGATCCATATCTTCGGTCCGGATCTGCACTTCCACCGGCACCCCGTGAGGGCCGATAAGGGAGGTGTGTAATGACTGATAGCCGTTGGCTTTCGGGATGGCGATATAATCTTTGACGCGGCCGGGACGCGGTTTGTACAGGCCGTGAACCTGACCTAATACGCGGTAACAGGTGTCGACAGTGCTTACAATCACGCGGAATGCATAAATGTCCATGATCGAGTGAAAACGCTGCTCTTTCAGGTGCATTTTCCGGTAGATGGAGTAGAGATGTTTTTCCCGTCCGCTGACTTTGCAGCTGATCCCGGCTTCCGTCAGACGCCCTTCGATTTCGGATAAAATCTTCTGGATCATCTCTTTACGGTTGCCGCGCGCGGCTTTCACCACTTCTTTGATGACGCGGTAGCGGTTCGGGTAAAGGGCTTCGAATCCCAGCTCCTCAAGCTCCGTTTTGATATGGTGAATACCGAGACGGTGAGCCAGAGGACTGTAGATTTCAAGGGTTTCGCGCGCAATACGACGACGCTTATCGGGACGCAGAGACCCGAGCGTGCGCATGTTATGCGTGCGGTCTGCCAGCTTGATGAGAATGACACGGATGTCTTTCACCATCGCCATGACCATTTTGCGGAAGTTTTCAGCCTGAGCTTCTTTTTTATCGCGGAAGTTCAGTTTGTCTAACTTCGATACCCCTTCCACCAGCCCGGCAACCGTGGTGCCGAACAGTTGTTCAATATCCTGAAAGGTGGCAGGCGTATCTTCAATAACGTCGTGCAGCAGTGCTGCCATCAGTGTTTCGAGGTCGAGACGCATCTCGGCCAGGATACAGGCAACAGCGACCGGATGGGTAATATACGGTTCGCCACTGGAGCGGGTCTGCCCTTCGTGAGCATCCCGCGCAACGATATAGGCTTGTTTTAACAGATCAATCTGCTCTTTCGGCAGATAATCCTTAACAATATGGTTCAGGCTTTCAAACAGGTACAAGGCAGACCTACCTTAACTTAACGACGTCCTTCGGCGATTGCAGAAACCGCTTGCATTTCAGCAGCTTCCTGCTCCTGTTGTTCCTGGCGCTCACGGGCGTCAAGGATCTGGCCGTTGATCAGATTTTCTTCGATTTCGCGCAGGGCGATCACGGTGACTTTATCGTTTTCTTCCGGAACCAGAGGCTCTTTGCCGCCGGCCTGTAACTGACGCGCACGGCGTGCTGCCACTAATACGAGGTCAAAACGGTTACCAATTTTTTCTACTGCGTCCTGGACTGTTACGCGTGCCATAGGTGTGCTACTCCACAGATAAATAAATGACTCGGCATGATACTGAAAGTTGTATCACTGTGCCAATAATTTGGCGATTAAAGCATCATGTCGCTGAACCTGGCGACCTGAACGCAGACGTTCCGCACGGATAATCGTCTGTAAATCGGTCAGCGCGACATTAAAATCATCGTTCACAATCAGATAATCGTACTCGCCATAGTGCTGCATTTCACTGACCGCCTGTGCCATACGTCCGGCAATGACTTCGTCAGTGTCCTGACCACGGCCGCGCAGGCGGCGCAGCAATTCCTCACGGGACGGCGGCAGAATAAAGATACTGCGGGCTGCCGGCATCTGTTCCCGGATCTGGCGGGCTCCCTGCCAGTCAATATCAAGAAATACATCAACACCGGAGTTCAGGATATCTTCCACTGTTTTACGGGCGGTACCGTAGTAATTTCCGAAGACACAGGCATGTTCGAGAAACTCATTACGGCCGATCATGCTTTTGAATTCATCTTCAGTGGTGAAGAAATAATGCTCTCCGTGCACTTCGCCCGGGCGGATACCACGGGTGGTGTGCGAAACAGAAACCTGGGTGTCATATAAAGGCTGTGTTTTCAGTAATGCCTGAATAAGACTCGATTTTCCCGCACCACTCGGCGCAGAGACAATATATAACGTACCTTGGGTCATTGTTGATGTCTTGTCTGATTGGGGGTTGAAAAAGCCTCGGGGAATAAATCCCCGCATATAGTATACACACACGCGCAGCGACATGCAGCGTTCAGGTGATTATCTGCTGAAAATTTCTTATTTTTCCGGGCAGATGAATACGGATGTTTCATTTTTCCGCACCGGCGGAATAAAAATGTATGCATATACCCGTCAGTTACATGACAGTGCGGGACAACAGGAAAAAACAGACAAACAGGGCAGATAAGCAGAACCGGAACCGGTATTGTCCGGTTCCGGGTGAGCGGTTATTGCCGTTAATCCTGATTTTCGTAATTAAAGACCGGTAACCCGAGGCGGTAGCGGATGGCAATTAACCGGGACGTCAGGCCGGCCACCAGGGTAATAATAATGACGGCATCGCGCGGCAGCGGCGTGTAAAACAGTAATCCCATATAGAGCCAGGCAGCGGCAAAGGAGATACCGGCATATAATTCTTTCTGGAAAACCAGCGGAATGGTGTTACACAGCATATCGCGCAGCACACCACCGAAAACACCGGTGATAACGGCGGCAATAGCCGCAATGATCGGCCCGTAGTTCATATCGAGTGCTATCTGAGCGCCGATAATGGAAAATACCATCAGCCCGATAGCATCCAGGATCAGGAAAAGGCGGCGCAGATGCTTCATCATCGGCGCAACCCAGATAGTAATAACGGCAGCACAGGCAACCGTAATAATATATTCAGGATGTTTTACCCAGCCCAGCGGGTAATGGCCCAGCAGCATATCGCGGACAGATCCGCCGCCGATAGCAGTGGCGGAGGCGATAATAATTACGCCGAAAACATCCATTTTCCGGCGGCCGGCGGCCAGTGCTCCGGTCATGGCTTCAGCGGTAATACCAATAATGTACAGGATACTGAGTAACATAGTCTTATCATTGCCGGTTTATCGGAAGGTTAGCATAGTCAGCACAGCCGAAAGTCTCGACTGAGTTTTTTTAGTCTGACCCAATCGGATTACCTGAGGTTATCCGAACTGATGGTATAAAAAGAGAGTATCACTCTAATGAATGAATATCAGATAACAACAACACCCCGTCATCATCAGCTTACTAATATTAATGTATGGACGCCGGATAGCCAATGGCTGGTTTATGATGTCCGCCCTCAGGGGTCTTCGTTTATCGGTAAAACGATAGAAAAAATTCATGTGAATACAACAGAAATCCGTGAAATTTACCGGGGAACCGCCGGGGCCTGTGTGGGTGTGGTGACTGTCAGCCCGCAGTTGCCGGTGCGGTATGCCTTTATCCGCGGGCCGCTGAACCCGGATCCGCAGTGGCAGTATGATTTCCATCACCGTCAGGGGGTGATGGTCAGTGATGATGTGCCGGGTGTTGCACACAATATTGATGCTTTCTGCATTACACCGCCTTATCAGCCCGGCGCTCTGCGCGGCGGTACACATGTGCATGTGTTCAGCCCGGACGGGGAATGGCTGAGTTTCACTTATAACGACCATGTGCTGCATGAGCGGGATCCGGCGCTGGATCTGCGTAATGTGGCGGTGGCGGTTCCGCTGCATCCGGTATGTACCGGGAAACATCACCCGCGTGAATATGACGGGGAGTTTTTCTGCTGTGTGGTCTCGCGGACAACCCCGGCGCCGCAACCCGGCAGTGATGAAATCAGCCGTGCATATGAAGAGGGCTGGATTGGTGAGCAGGGGTATCTGCGGGCTGACGGCTCCCGTCAGCGGCGTGCGATTGCGTTTATCGGGGATACCCGGTCAGAAAACGATGAGGTGATCCCGGAGATTTTCCGTCTCGATCTGCCGGAACGGCCTGAAGATTATGCCGTTGCCGGCGATCTGCCGCTTGAGGGAACCGACAGCACGATGCCTGCTCCGCCGGCCGGTGTCAGCCAGACGCGGCTGACATTTACTCATCATCGCCGGTATCCGGGGCTGGCAAAACAGCCGCGCTTCTGGCTGCGCAGCTCACCGCAGGGCGACAAAATTGCGTTTCTGATGCAGGACGATCAGGGAATTGTTCAGTTGTGGACGATTTCCCCGCTGGGCGGTGAGGTGCATCAGGTCACTTCCGGCAGTGACAGTATTGAATCTGCATTCAGCTGGGACAGCACCGGGCGGTATCTGACCTTTGTCCGTAAAGGATTGGTCATGGTGTGTTGTGCTGAAACCGGGGTATGCCGCGCGGTGACGGCACCATCGGCAGAACCGGTGTCAGGGGATGCGGTGGTGTTTTCACCGGATAACAGCCGGGTGGCATTTCTGCGCCGCACAAACGGCTGGCAGCAAATCTGGGTGGCAGACACCGGGCTGTAACGGCGGCAGATTACTCCTGCGGCAATGGTGCCGGGGCGTTATGGGCGGTTTCCGCTGCTTCCAGGCGTTTTACCCGTTCCGCAGGGGATGACTCACTGTTGTCTTTGCCGCCGGTGGCATAATCGACCGGGGCCAGAAGGGTATCGAGGACAGCGGAGAAGGGCAGGTCAATGGCGACAATCGGCTTCATGACCCAGCCGGTTTCGTCATCCTGCAACATGGCGATACTGTTTTTGGTTCCGGGATAGTAGCCCTCTGTCGGGCCGGTCCGGGTCATAATACTTGAGCAGCCGCTGAGTATCGTACTCAGTCCCAGCAATCCGCTTATTATCATACATTTGCGTGTCATAACATGTCCCTGCATATACAGCGGGCGGGTACCGGTAATTATTTCACCCGACCGGCGTACTATTCCATAAATAGAGTGTACTGAGAAGTTTTTGTTTTTTTGTGTGATCCGGATTTCCGTTTAACGGCGGAACGTGAGTGCTGTCACCGGAAAATGATCACCGGCAAATCGTCACCGGTAAAACACGCAGATCACAGGCAAAGGGTACCACCCCCGTGGAATTGTTTTAACAGAACCGGCGGAATTATCTGTCAGAAAGTGTGACTGAATTTATTGAACAGTGCGGTTTGTCGGCGCTAATACAATGATAATAGCAGGATTATTACAGCCATTACCGGAGGCACTTGCGGGTAAACTGGGACGCATTACTGAACGGTGTGAGGTAAATGCCTTGTGCTTTATGCCGGCCGGTGATGTCAGTTAACAGATCCAAAGTCCTCGTTATACCTTTACCCCGTTATGTACTTACCACATAACGGGGATTTTTTTAACGGCGGCTGCAACAGTGCGGCAGATGATCATCAATCATGCCGACGGCCTGCATAAAGGAATAACAGATAACCGGCCCGCAGAATTTAAACCTGCGTTTTTTCAGTGCTTTTGCCAGAGCATGGGACAGCGGGGTATCCGCAGGGATGGTGCTGCTGTCTGTATAGTGGTTAATCAGCGGCGTGTTACCGGTGAAATTCCACAAAAAATCCCTGAAATCTTCACCGGCCTCCTGCATCGCCAGGTAGGCTTTTGCATTACTGATAATGGCATTGATTTTCGCCCGCTGGCGGACAATTCCCGGGTTTTGCATCAGTTTGTCCACATCGGCCTCTGTCATGGCCGCCACTTTTTCCGGATCAAACTGAAAGAACGACTGCCGGTAATTTTCACGCTTTTTCAGGATCACCAGCCAGGAAAGACCCGCCTGCTGGCCTTCAAGGCAGATCATCTCAAATAATTTATGGTTATCACGCTCGGGGACACCCCATTCGGTGTCATGGTACTGAATATAGAGCGGGTCATCAGTAACCCAGGCACAGCGGGTCTGAGCAGCGGCGGACAGTGACATTGTGTTCTCCCGGAAGACGGCTTTCCGGTTAATTTATACTGGATAAATATCCATGTAAACGGGTATATTACCGGTTTTTCGATCCGGGCGGAAAAAGATCGGAGAAGCGCTGTATAGTCCGGCGGTCAGAGGGTATACTGAATGACTTTTATTTTATTATTCATTTTCTCGCGTGCGGATCCAACATGCAAAAGTTTGATACCAAAACCTTCCAGGGTCTTATCCTGACATTACAGGATTACTGGGCGCGCCAGGGCTGTACCATTGTTCAACCACTGGACATGGAAGTCGGCGCCGGCACTTCACACCCGATGACGTGTCTGAGAGCGTTAGGGCCGGAGCCGATTGCGGCGGCCTATGTGCAGCCATCCCGTCGTCCGACGGACGGCCGTTACGGGGAAAACCCGAACCGCCTGCAGCACTACTATCAGTTTCAGGTCATCATCAAACCGTCTCCGGATAACATCCAGGAGCTGTATCTCGGCTCCCTGAAAGAGCTGGGTATTGACCCGACGGTTCATGACATCCGTTTTGTTGAGGATAACTGGGAAAACCCGACACTGGGTGCCTGGGGATTAGGCTGGGAAGTCTGGCTGAACGGCATGGAAGTTACACAGTTTACTTACTTCCAGCAGGTCGGCGGACTGGAGTGCAAACCGGTTACCGGGGAAGTCACTTACGGTCTCGAGCGCCTGGCGATGTACATCCAGGGCGTGGACAGCGTTTACGATCTGGTCTGGTGTGACGGCCCGCTGGGCAAAACCACCTATGGTGATATCTATCATCAGAACGAAGTTGAGCAATCCACGTATAACTTTGAATACGCCGATGTGGACTTCTTATTCACCTGTTTCGAACAGTATGAGAAAGAAGCACAGTCCCTGCTGGCACTGGAAACTCCGCTGCCGTTACCGGCCTACGAGCGTATTCTGAAAGCGGCTCACTCTTTCAACCTGCTTGATGCGCGCAAAGCGATTTCGGTGACGGAACGTCAGCGTTATATCCTGCGCATCCGTACCCTGACCAAAGCCGTTGCCGAAGCTTATTATGCCTCCCGTGAGGCACTGGGCTTCCCGATGTGTAAAAAGAACTAAGAGGCTGTCATGACACAACAGACTTTCCTGACGGAAATCGGCACAGAAGAGTTACCGCCGAAGGCGCTTCGTTCTCTTGCTGAATCTTTTGCGGCCAACCTGACTGCAGAACTGGCCGCTGCTAACCTGACTCACGGTGATGTGACCTGGTATGCTGCACCACGCCGCCTGGCGGTAAAAATTGCCGGTCTGGCGGAATCTGCCGCTGATCGCGAAGTGGAAAAGCGCGGCCCTGCTATTGCCCAGGCATTTGATGCCGAAGGCAAACCGACCAAAGCGGCGGAAGGCTGGGCACGCGGTTGCGGGATCACTGTCGATCAGGCTGATCGCATGGTCACTGACAAAGGTGAATGGCTGCTGTACCGCGCGGTGGAAAAAGGGAATAAAGCCAAAGAATTATTGGCAGATATGGTCAGCCGTGCGCTGGCAAAACTGCCTATCCCGAAACTGATGCGCTGGGGTGATAAAGAGACTCACTTTGTGCGTCCGGTTCATACCGTCACGATGCTGATGGGCGCGGATGTTATTCCGGGTGAAGTCCTTGGGATAACCTCTGACCGTGTTATCCGTGGTCACCGTTTTATGGGTGAAGCGGAATTTACTATCGCACACGCAGACGAGTATCCGGCAATTCTGGAAACCCGCGGTAAAGTGATGGCGGATTACGATGCCCGTAAAGCCATGATCAAACGTGATGCGGAAAAAGCAGCACTGGCACTGGGCGGCGTGGCTGACCTGACTGACAGCCTGCTGGAAGAAGTCACTTCACTGGTGGAATGGCCGGTTGTGCTGACAGCGAAATTCGAGGAAAAATTCCTCGCGGTTCCGTCTGAAGCGCTGGTTTACACTATGAAAGGTGACCAGAAATACTTCCCGGTTTACGACAAAAACGGCAACCTGATGCCGAACTTTATCTTTGTCGCCAATATCGAGTCTTCTGACCCGTCGCAGATCATCGCAGGTAACGAAAAAGTCGTCCGTCCTCGTCTGGCGGATGCTGAGTTCTTCTTCAAAACCGACTGCAAAAAGCGTCTGGAAGATAACCTGCCGCGCCTGAGCACGGTTCTGTTCCAGCAGCAACTGGGTACACTGCGTGATAAAACTGATCGCCTTGAAGCGCTCGCAGGCTGGATTGCCGGTCAGATTGGCGCGGATGTGAATCACGCCACCCGTGCGGGCCTGCTGGCCAAATGTGACCTGATGACCAACATGGTCTTTGAGTTCACGGACACCCAGGGTGTGATGGGCATGCACTATGCACGCCATGACGGTGAATCCGAAGACGTGGCACTGGCGCTGAAAGAGCAGTATCAGCCGCGTTATGCCGGTGATAACCTGCCGTCAACGCCGGTGTCTGATGCTCTGGCGATTGCTGACAAAATGGATACCCTGGCGGGGATCTTCGGTATCGGCCAGCATCCGAAAGGGGATAAAGACCCGTTTGCTCTGCGCCGTGCCGCACTCGGCGTGCTGCGTATCATCGTTGAGAAAGGTTACAACCTCGACCTGGAAACGCTGACACAGGAAGCGGTCCGCCTGTATGGTGATAAGCTGACGAACGCGAATGTGGTCACTGACGTGGTTGATTTCATGTTAGGCCGTTTCCGTGCCTGGTATCAGGAGCAGGGTTATGCGATTGATACTATCCAGGCGGTTCTGGCGCGTCGTCCGACCCGTCCGGCAGACTTTGATGCCCGCATGAAAGCCGTCACTCACTTCCGTACACTGGAGGAAGCCGCTGCTCTGGCCGCTGCTAACAAGCGTGTTTCCAACATTCTGTCGAAGAGTGATGATGCACTGAATGATACCGTTCTGGCATCATTAATGAATGCACCGGAAGAGATCCGCCTGGCAGCCTATGTGACTGACCTGAAAACGCAGCTGGCTCCGCTCTATGCGGAAGGCAAATATCAGGAAGCACTGACTGAACTGGCCTCTCTGCGTGAAGCGGTGGATGCGTTCTTTGATAGCGTAATGGTGATGGATAAGGATGACAATATCCGCCGTAACCGTCTGACATTATTAAATGAACTGCGCAACCTGTTCCTGGGTGTTGCGGATATTTCGCTGTTGCAGTAACCGGTGAAAGAGCTAAAAGCCCGGCAATGCCGGGCTTTCTTTTTACTGAAGTGGTTTTTTTATCTCAGATTCAAATACAGGCACGGATGTGATTTTTCCATTACCTGAATGATAGAGTTCATAAGCTCTGAACTTAGCTGTTTCATTCATTATCTCGCCATCATTAATATAGGCAAGAACATCACTATCTGCAGATATATCCAATGCTTCCAGATATTTTTTATTGTTAAATGCGATTTGATTTGCTTTAACCAATAAACTGCCTGTCAGATTGCCATAGTTATTAATACCAACACCGGATTTAACATTATTCAAACTGGTAATTTTGGTGATATCTGATGACATATTCCCTTTGTTATGGATAACAGCGCTGCCTATTGCCAGCATTTTATGTTTGTTATCAATATGGATATTGCCGTTGTTGGTAATCTGGCTGTTTTCCAGGATTGAATCCGCATCAGTTACACGGATATTACCTTTGCTGCCATTCATCAGGTGTGAATTGACCAAATCCAACGTCAGTTGACTATTCACAGCATGTTGCTTTTGTGCATCACCAACTGTAATCATACCGTGATTTTTTATATCAGTGTTATTTGCACTGATATACATATTATCCGTTTTAATATGGCTGCCTTTGCTGATAGTCAGTTTACTTTTTTGTGTACCACTGCTGCCGGGTAAGGCTTCCAAACCCCGGACTGTATCTGGTGAATATTTTACTAATTCATGGCCGCTGAACATCACCAGATTGGGCGTACTGATTTCACTGTTACGAATAGTGATGTTTTCAGCAATCACATTGAATTTGTTTACGGAAGAAAACGCATTTTCAGTGGTGTTACTAATGCGAATGTTGCTGTTATTTTTACTATTGTGATAACCCAGTAATTCTCCGTCCAGAGAGAATACTATTTTTCCGCCGGTCAGTGTTAACTGATCCGCGCCGGAAACACTGCATCCGTTACAGGCAATACCGTTCGGGTTAGCGATAATGAGATGGGCTTTTTGGCCATCCACGTGCATATTACCGCGCAGTTGTGATTTTTTGGTTGAAAGCACCTCGTTAATAATCATTCCGGCGCCGGATTCGCGGTTATTAAATACCACACCGTTTTTCCCGACGTTAAACTGATCATAGGCATTATAAGAAACACCGTGTATGTTTGCCGGTGCGATATTGATGGTGATGTTGTTCCCCTGACGGACAACCTGAGTCGTCTCTGATGATGCAGGATGCACGGTAATATCTGCTGCAGAAGCGAACTGAGCGAGGAAAAGGGCACTGCTGATAACGGACAGCTTTACTATTTTTGGCATAACCACTCCCTGGTTGTTGCTGAGGTATAAAATCCACGGGCAGGATAAATAAAGTCGCTGACAGCGGATATGAACAGAGTGGTTATTTTTTGTCAGTTTTCAGCATTCCGATAGCAAATAAAAAACATACCGTTTACCAATAAGCGGATAAAAAACAGAAATTTGGCTGATAAACCGGCGAAATAAAAATAATGGGGCGAAAAACAAAAAATTCCGGTTTCTGCTCTTGACGTTTAGCCTTTCCGGCAGTAATATCCATCCCGCTTTCGGCGAGTAGCGCAGCTTGGTAGCGCAACTGGTTTGGGACCAGTGGGTCGTAGGTTCGAATCCTATCTCGCCGACCATATTAAGAAAAACCCTGCTTTTACAGCAGGGTTTTTTGCTTTTCAGCATCTGCCATTTTTCCTCTTCTGTTACTTTCAAAAATTCCGCCGCTTTTTTGATATCGCTGTTTTCTGTTATCCGTTTAACTGCCCGCTGAAAGGATTTCATCAGACGGACGGATACATGATAAAAAAAACAGCGGCTGCTGCTGTGATGGCGACGGCCTGTGGCTGCGCATGGGGCAGCACTTACACTTCTTCTCCGCCGGTTTCTCCGGCCTCCTGCGCCATACTGTCAGAGGTGGTGATTAAGCAGCGTGAATTAATTGAGCCCTCTTATCTGGCGGATGAATTTGAAAAAAGCATTACCGGACACTGTCTGACATCAGAACAGATGGCAGAAGCGGTAATGACACTGGAGTCGGTGGTGCATCAGGCCGGTTTTATCACAGCACAAATCAGTGTGCCACCGCAGAATGTCAGCGACGGTACCCTGACACTTCACTATCAGCCCGGTTATCTGAGCGGCTATCGCGATAAAGAGAGCGGAGATACGCATTTCGGGCTGAACCTGATTTTCCCGCAGCGGGCAGACGGACAGCTGAATATCCGTGATACTGAACTGGGAATGTCCCATCTGAATCAATTGCCCAGTCTGGGGGCTCAGGCTGCCGTTGAACCTGATCCGCAGAACCCCGGCAACAGCATCATCACCATTACCCGGCAGAAAAAACGCAGCATCAGCGGCTCACTTGAAATCAGCAACTACGGTAGCCCGTCAACCGGCAGCAGGCAGATAACTAACCGGCTCAGTCTTGAAAATCCGTTACAGCTGTATGACCGCCTGTTTATTTATACCCTGCGGGATATGGACCGCGACCATTCCGCCGGGGTGAAATTTATTTATGGCCAGTACCGGATCCCTTTCCGGTACTGGGAATTTACCGCAGGCGGCAGTTACAGTGAGCAGAAGCAGCAATACCCGGTATACCGGGGATCACTGGACTATTTTACCCGCAGCAAAACGCTGGATCTGAGCTTCGGCCGTAAGCTCCTTCTGACTCCGGCACATGATCTCACCCTCAGCAGCGGCATTTCTGCGGTAACCCGGCATGTCACACTCGGACATGCGCCGCTGATATTGCCTGAGCGCCGGTCTGTTTACTGGAATACCGGACTGAATCACCGCTGGTATCTGCCGGATTTCACCTTGCAGTATCAGGTGCAGTATAAGCATTCACTGAACCGCTTTGGTGCGCTGCCGGTAACAGAAAAAAAGCTGAAACCGACCCGGCAGCTGATGGCAGAAACAACACTGACAGTACCGTTCCGCCTTGCCGGTCAGCCGTTTTATTATGAAGGCGTTATGCGCGGCTTTATTAATGCAGATAAAGCAGATGAGATGGATTATGAATCCCTGAGTGGCCGTTATTCGGTACGCGGCTATCCGTTTTCCCACAGCATGAGCGCCGCGCGGGCTTTTATCAGCCGTAATGAGGTGGTCTGGCAGCAGGTATTGCCGGGACATAATCTGTATCTGGCAGCAGATGCCGGGCTGCCGGGGGCAAAAATTTCCGGAGGTGCGCGATCTCATCGTCTGGCGGGTACGGAGATCGGGATGAAGGGGTTTTATAAATCACTGAGCTATCAGGTCTTTGCCGGTCTGCCGCTGAAAGAAGCGGAACGTGTACGGGCCTTTTCACCGGCGGGAGGATTTTCTGTCAGTGTCAGTTACTGAGGACCGGTTTGATTTCAGTACGTGATAGTACCGCTGTATATCAGGCAGGGTGCGGATTACAGCGGCAGTTGTGGCAAAATGTGCAACGGAAAACACTGTGACAGTGATATCAGACAAAATAATCGCGCAGTAATTAAGCATTCAGTCACAAAATCCGGATAATTTTTATCAGCTGTTTATTCTGTGAACGTTTTATCCGGCAGCTGAATAAATGCTCAGTTGTGCACCCGTTCAAACATTTTAGCTGTTTTTGTTATCAAAACGTTTGATTTGTGTGTTTTATGTGTAGTCATCGTCCATAGTCAATAGTATTGACTGCCTCTGTGACAGTTGATTTAGTGAAGTGTCAAAAAATAATAAACAAACTGAAATTTGTGGTCCGGCACTGCCGGACGACAGAGCAAACACGACATTCAACGACAGGCGGAGATAATGATGATGAGAAGCGCCAAACGTAAGACAGGATTTGCGAAGCTGGGTATTACACTGGTTGCTCTGGCGGTATCCGCCAGTGTTAATGCGGCGGGAACGCTGGTTTTTTGTTCTGAGGGATCACCGGAAGGGTTTAACCCGCAGCTGTTCACTTCGGGAACCACTTATGATGCCAGCTCCGTGCCGCTGTATAACCGGCTGGTGGAGTTTAAAGCCGGTACCACAGAGCTGGAGCCGGGCCTGGCGGAATCCTGGGATGTGAGCGAAGACGGAAAAACCTATACGTTCCATCTGCGCAAAGGGGTGAAATTCCACAGCAGCAAGGATTTCAAACCAACCCGTGATTTCAATGCGGATGATGTGGTCTTTACCTTCGACCGCCAGAAAAACCCGGATAACCCGTATCACAAGGTCTCCGGCGGTAGTTATGAATATTTCAGCGGCATGGATATGGATAAAATCATCGATAAAGTTGAGAAGGTCGATGACAACACTGTCCGTTTTCAGCTGAGCCGCTCTGAAGCGCCGTTCCTGGCAAACCTCGGGATGGACTTCGCCTCCATTCTTTCCGCTGAATATGCCGATCAGATGCTGAAAGCCGGTACACCGGAGAAAGTCGACCTGAACCCGATCGGCACCGGGCCGTTTGTGTTGCAGCAGTACCAGAAAGATTCCCGTATCCTGTATAAAGCCAATGACGATTACTGGAACGGCAAACCGAAAATTGACCGCCTGGTCTTCTCCATCACCCCGGATGCCTCTGTCCGTTACGCCAAACTGCAGAAAAACGAGTGTCAGGTAATGCCGTACCCGAACCCGGCAGACCTGGAGCGTATGCGTGAAGATAAAAACATTGTCCTGAAAGAGCAGCCGGGCCTGAACGTCGGCTATCTCTCCTATAACGTCACGAAAAAACCGCTGGATAACGTCAAAGTACGTCAGGCACTGAATATGGCAGTTAATAAAGATGCCATCATTGACGCGGTGTATCAGGGCGCAGGCCAGAAAGCGAAAAACCTGATCCCGCCGACCATGTGGGGCTACAACAACAGCATTGAAGACTATCCGTATGATCCGGAAAAAGCCAAAGCGCTGCTGAAAGAAGCAGGTATGGAAAACGGCTTTGAAATCGACCTGTGGGCGATGCCGGTTCAGCGTCCGTATAACCCGAACGCCCGCCGTATGGCTGAGATGATCCAGGCAGACTGGGCGAAAGTCGGCGTGAAAGCCAAGATTGTGACCTATGAGTGGGGCGAGTACCTCAAGCGCGCAAAAGCGGGCGAGCCTCAGACTGTCATGATGGGCTGGACCGGTGACAACGGGGATCCGGATAACTTCTTCGCCACACTTTTCAGCTGTGCGGCTAAAGAGCAGGGTTCTAACTACTCGAAATGGTGTGATCAGTCCTTTGAAAACATCATTCAGCCGGCACGTACCACGGCTGATCCGAAAGAGCGCGCCAAGCTGTATGAGCAGGCTCAGGTAGTGATGAAAGAGCAGGCGCCTGCACTGATCGTTGCACACTCCACAGTGTTTGAGCCGGTGCGCAAAGAAGTGAAAGGCTATGTGGTGGATCCGCTGGGTAAACACCACTTTGACAATGTGTCTATCGAAAAATAAGTAAACCGGAAATGAGTGTTACCGGTCTGCCGCCTCCTCCGGGGGGCGGCAACCCTGTATCGAACCGCATTGCACGGACGACGCAGAACACATAACTAAAACAATATTATTCATCGTGTGAGTATAAAGGGAAAGTCCTCCCTTTCGTCCGGTCTTATGACCAGAGCGCTGTCAGCGGCCATTACAAGAGAAACAGGGATATGCTGCAATTTATCCTCCGACGGGTCGGGATGGTAATACCGACATTTATCGGTATCACGTTACTGACGTTTATATTTGTTCATCTGATTCCGGGAGACCCGGTCACTATCATGGCGGGTGAGCGGGGAATTTCCCCTGAACGCCACGCTCAACTGATGGCGGCCCTGGGGCTGGATCAGCCCTACTGGAAACAGTACCTTCATTATATCAACGGTGTCCTGCACGGTGACCTCGGCCTCTCTCTGAAGAGCCGTCAGCCGGTGTGGGAAGAGTTTGTTCCCCGCTTTAAAGCCACGCTGGAACTCGCTGCCTGTGCCATGATTTTCGCCATTTCTGTCGGGATCCCGGTCGGGGTACTGGCGGCCGTCAAACGCGGGTCAATCTTTGATCACACTGCTATAGGGGTCTCCCTGACCGGCTATTCCATGCCGATTTTCTGGTGGGGCATCATGCTGATCATGCTGGTGTCGGTGAATCTCGATCTGACACCGGTGTCGGGGCGCTTATCGGACAGTGTGTTCCTCGACGACAGTCAGCCGCTGACCGGATTTATGCTGATTGATACCCTGATCTGGGGTGAGGACGGCGATTTTCATGATGCGGTGATGCATCTTATTCTGCCGTCCATTGTGCTCGGTACCATCCCGCTGGCGGTGATTGTCCGTATGACCCGTTCGGCAATGCTGGAAGTGCTGGGTGAGGATTATATCCGTACCGCCCGCGCCAAGGGGCTGAGCCGCATCCGCGTGATTGTGGTGCATGCACTGCGCAACGCGCTGCTGCCGGTGGTGACCGTTATCGGCTTACAGGTCGGCGTGATGCTGGCCGGGGCGATTCTGACCGAAACGATTTTTTCCTGGCCCGGTATCGGCCGCTGGCTGATTGATGCCCTTCAGCGCCGCGACTATCCGGTTGTGCAGGGCGGCGTTCTGCTGATCGCCATTCTGATTATCCTGGTTAACCTGTGCGTGGATTTACTCTACGGCGTCGTTAACCCGCGGATCCGTCATAAAAAATAACAGGAGCGCACAATGTCTGAGACGACAAATACTACCGTGACCCGCGCGCCTGAGCCGCTTTCCCCGCTGCGCGAATTCTGGCACTACTTCCGGCGCAACAAAGGCGCGCTGATCGGCCTGATCTATATTCTGCTGATGCTGCTGATCGCCGTTTTTGCCCCGCTGCTCGCCCCGCATCTGCCGGATGAGCAGTTCCGTGATCATTTATTACAACCGCCGGTCTGGCAGGAAGGCGGCTCATGGCAGTTTATTCTCGGTACTGATGATATCGGCCGCGATATTCTGTCGCGCCTGATGTACGGCGCACGGCTTTCACTGCTGGTCGGTTGTCTGGTGGTAGCGCTGTCGCTGCTGCTGGGGGTGGTGATTGGCCTCGCTGCCGGGTATTTCGGCGGCTGGGTTGATGCCCTGATCATGCGTATCGTCGATATCATGCTGGCACTGCCGAGCCTGCTGCTGGCACTGGTGCTGGTGGCGATTTTCGGTCCGTCGATTGTTAATGCCTCGCTGGCGCTGACTTTCGTGGCACTGCCGCACTATATCCGTCTGACCCGCGCGGCGGTGCTGACGGAAGTGAGCCGCGACTATGTGACCGCTTCTGCGGTGGCGGGCGCAGGCCCGGTGCGCCAGATGTTTGTCAATATTCTGCCGAACTGCCTGGCGCCGCTGATTGTGCAGGCATCTCTGGGTTTCTCCAACGCTATTCTGGACATGGCCGCATTAGGTTTCCTCGGGATGGGCGCACAGCCGCCGACACCGGAGTGGGGAACCATGCTGTCCGATGTTTTACAGTTTACGCAGAGCGCATGGTGGGTGGTGACCTTCCCGGGCCTGGCGATTTTACTGACAGTACTGGCGTTTAACCTGATGGGCGACGGATTGCGTGATGCCCTTGATCCTAAGCTTAAGCAGTAGAGGTGCAGACATGGCGTTATTAACAGTTGATAAATTATCTGTTCACTTCGGTGAAAAAGAGATGCCATTCCGCGCCGTTGACCGGATCAGCTATCAGGTTGAGGAAGGTGAAGTGCTCGGGATTGTCGGGGAATCCGGCTCCGGTAAATCCGTCAGTTCACTGGCGATTATGGGGCTGATTGATTTCCCGGGCCGGGTGATGGCGGATAACCTTGAGTTTGACGGCCGCCATCTGCTGACCATCTCAGAAAAAGAGCGGCGCGAGCTGGTGGGCGCGGATGTGGCAATGATTTTCCAGGATCCGATGACCAGCCTGAATCCCTGCTATACCGTGGGATATCAGATCATGGAAGCCCTGAAAGTTCACCAGGGCGGCAACCGGAAAACCCGGTTACAGCGGACTATCGACCTGCTGACGCTGGTCGGTATCCCGGATCCGAAATCGCGGCTGGATGTCTATCCGCACCAGTTATCCGGCGGGATGAGCCAGCGTGTGATGATTGCGATGGCGATTGCCTGCCGTCCGAAGCTGCTGATTGCCGATGAGCCGACAACAGCACTGGATGTGACTATTCAGGCACAGATCATTGAACTGCTGCTGGAGTTACAGCAGCAGGAAAACATGGCACTGGTGCTGATCACCCATGACCTCGCGCTGGTGGCGGAAGCCGCTCACCACATTATTGTGATGTATGCGGGGCAGGTGGCGGAGTCCGGCAAGGCGTCGGATATCTTCCGCGCGCCGCGCCATCCGTATACTCAGGCACTGTTACGGGCACTGCCGGAATTCGCCGGTAACAAGAGCCGTCTGGCATCACTGCCGGGGGTTGTGCCCGGTAAATATGACCGGCCTGAGGGCTGTCTGCTGAACCCGCGCTGCCCGTACGCCACGGATTTATGCCGCAGCACGGAACCGGAACTGCGTACTGTCGGGGCGCGTCAGGTGAAATGTCATACCCCGCTGGATGATGAAGGGAGACCGGGCCATGAGTGAAACCACACAGCCGCTGTTACATGTCAGTGATCTGAAAAAATATTATCCGGTGAAGAAAGGCTTTTTCTCGCCGGAGCGGATGGTGAAAGCCCTCGACGGCGTATCGTTTGATCTGAATCGCGGGAAAACCCTGGCGGTGGTCGGGGAGTCCGGCTGCGGGAAATCGACACTCGGCCGTCTGCTGACCATGATTGAAAAACCGACCGGCGGGGAGCTGTTCTACCAGGGGCAGGATCTGCTGGTGGCAGATAAACATGCGGAGAAACTGCGGCGGCAGAAAATCCAGATTGTGTTCCAGAACCCGTACGGCTCGCTTAATCCGCGTAAAAAAGTCGGGCAGATTCTGGAAGAGCCGCTGGTTATCAATACCTCTCTCAGCGCGGCAGAGCGCAAAGAGAAAGTGCTGGCGATGATGGCGAAAGTCGGCCTGAAAACTGAGCATTACAGCCGTTATCCGCATATGTTTTCCGGCGGTCAGCGCCAGCGTATTGCCATTGCCCGGGGGCTGATGCTGGATCCGGATGTGGTGATTGCCGATGAACCGGTATCCGCGCTGGATGTATCCGTCCGCGCTCAGGTGCTGAACCTGATGATGGATCTTCAGGATGAGCTGGGTCTGTCGTATGTGTTTATTTCTCATGACTTATCTGTGGTGGAACATATCGCGGATGATGTGATGGTGATGTATCTGGGACGTTGTGTGGAAAAAGGTACCAAAGCGCAGATTTTTGAGAATCCGCGCCATCCTTACACACAGGCTCTGCTCTCCGCGACACCGAGGCTGAATCCGGCACAGCGCCGTGAGCGGATAAAACTGACCGGCGAGCTGCCGAGCCCGCTGAATCCGCCGCCGGGATGCGCCTTTGCCGCCCGCTGCCGTCATGCATTTGGCACCTGTACTCAGTTCCGTCCGGAGCTTAAATCCTACGGCGGACAGCTGATTGCCTGTTTCGCGGTGGACAGGGAAGAAGAGGCAAAAATTTCCGCATAACATTCTGTTTTACAGTAAATTACAGAAAAACATGTTTTAACTGAAGACAAACAGCGATAATGGAGGGCTCCGTTATCGCTTTTTGCTGTCTGGCGGGTGAGATTAGATCAGCACAAAGCACAATGATGACGTATAATCACTGCGTATGGCGAAAGATGTGATAACTGAATTGTAACGAAAGGCGTGGAATATGCGTGTAAAAGTCAGAAAGTCACTGACTATCAAACAGATGTCAGTTGTCGCTGCGGTGACTTTGGTGACGATCGCACTTTTTATGACGCTTCTGTTATCACATCTGATACAACAGCGGAAAGATGATTACATCAATCAGCTTTATAATTCGTCAGTACAGGTCAGGAAACCGCTGGCAGATGCCTTGTTAGGGTCGGACTTAAACGCAATAAAATCGACGCTGATAACATTGCGGGCCAGCGGGATTTTAGGACGCGCGATTGTGATGACGCCGGAAAATGTTCAGGTGATAAGCCTGGATTTTGCCACACACCGTCCTATTCCCGGCACAGCAAAAATGATTTTCGGGATCCCGGTTGAGATTAAGGTTCCGCTTTACGCCTACGGCGTGGCACATACCGGCAAACCCCCGCAGGGTTATCTTATTCTTCAGGTGGATGATAACCGCATATACCGCTTCGCGATGAATGTCGTGGCACTGATGGTGACCAGTTATCTGTTACTGGCGCTGGTGCTGGTGATCGCGATAAGCTGGTGTATTAACCGCCTGATCGTGCGGCCGCTGCGTAATATGGCCCGTGAGCTGAACAGTGATGAGCCTGCAGAGCAGCTCAGTTGTTCAGCATATCATGAGGATGATGAACTTGGTTTGCTGGCGAAGGGGTACCGGAACCAGCTGAACAAACATAAAACGGAGTCATCATAAAACTTCCCGGACGGTTTGCTGTCTAAACCCAGACGAATCAAAAGGGCGTCCCGGAAGCCGGTCAGTTTTTGCCTGTACGTATCGTCTGACATAACAGTATTTCCGGCATCAGTGGTAAACCTCAGAAGAAGGCATACCAGGGATTCATATTAAAAGAGGTTAGCATGCAACGCTCTTATTTACGTGTTTTACTCGGTGGCGTCCTGATTGCCGTCACATCTCAGTTACACGCAGAAGCATTACAGCCGGACCCGGCATGGCAGCAGGGTAAACTGGCAAACGGATTCAGCTGGCAGCTGCTTCAGACGCCGCAGCGCCCGAATGACCGCATACAGATGCGCCTTTCTGTTCAGACCGGCTCCATGATGGAAAAACCGGCTGAAAAAGGGTTCGCTTACCTCATCCCGAAAGTGGTGATGTTTAACAGCCAGAGCCTGAACACACAGCAGTTATCGAACCTGCTGCGTAACGGCATAAGCCCGGATATGCCGCTGCCGCCGGCGATTGTTTCCTATGATTTCACACTCTATAACCTGAGCCTGCCGAATAATAATCCGGAGGTGCTGAAAGCGGCACTGAGCTGGATGGCGGATGTCTCAGGTCATGGAATTTTTAATCAGGAAACCGTTGCTGCCGCCCTGGCCGCGCCGGATTCTCCGGTCGCCACTTATCCGCCGAATATCAATGATCCTATCTGGCGTGCCCGGTTAAAAGGCACTACTCTCCAGGGGTTTGACCCGGTGCCGCCGCCTGCAGGCAAAATTGATGTTGAGGCACTGAACAGTTTCTATCAGCGCTGGTACACACCGGATATGGCGACGCTCTATGTTGCCGGACCGGTTGATAAACGCGCGCTGGAAGACGGTATCAGCAAAGCATTCGGCTCCCTGGAAGGTAAACGTCAGACTCCGGTCAGTGTCGCCACACTGCCGCCGATGAAACCACGCTCAGTCCATGCTGTGAATGAAAATCAGAAAGACGATATGCTGGCGCTGGTCTGGGATCTGAACTGGTCTTCCGTTAAAGATTCAGATGCACTCAACCGCTACTGGTTAAACGATCTCGCCCGTGAAGCCCTTTTTGGTGCATTACAGCAGGGCATCGGCAAGAAAAATGAAAAATTCATGGCAATGAATATGGATTGCCGGATGCAGTATCAGCGTGCCAGCTGCATGCTCAGCCTGCGTGCGCCGAATGAAAAAATGCCGGTGATTGTCTCTGAGCTGGCCGGTGAACTGGCTGTGCTGAAAGAAAAAGGGATTTCCGCTGAGAATTTTGATGCGCTGATTGCCCTGAAACAGGCTCAGCTTCAGCAGCTATTTGCTATTTATGCCCGGACTACCACGGATATTCTGATCAACCAGCGTCTGATGTCCCAGCAGAGTAATATCATTGATATTCCGCCGGAGCAGTATCAGCGTCTGCGTCAGGCGTTCCTGAACAACCTGACACCGGATGTGCTGAACGCAGAAATTCATGCAATTTTAGAGCAGGATACCGCATTCTTCTTTATTCAGCCGAAAGGTGAGACAGAAATGAATGTGGATCAGCTGCGTGCTCAGTTCGATAAGATAATGCATCCGGAGAAAGCGGTTGCTGCGGCAGAGAAACAGGCTGCGGCGGATGCGGAATCCGCTGAGAAAGCGGCAGCCGAAAAAGCAGCGGCAGAAAAAGCCGCCGCAGAGCAGGCCAAAGCCCCGGCGGTAACCCCGGAAGCGGCAGCGCCGTCACAGGAAGCGAAACCGGCAGAACCAAAAGCACTGGCTCCGGCTAAAAAAGGCGGGCAAAACGGCAATGCCGAGCCACCGGCGGCAGATAACAACACCGACGGTGTCAGTGCCTGATTTCGGGTAATGGTATGAAATAAAAAGGGTATCTTTCAGATACCCTTTTTTAATGGCTATTCATCGTCCTGACACAAGCTGCTTTCCAGCAGATTCATCAGCCACGGCCGGGTGTCCCTGTTATTCACAAAGCCCGCCGCCGCGATTTTTTTCTGCGGGTGATAGTAAGCTGCGGTTCCCCAGAATCCCAAATGATACCAGAGTGTCTGGCCGTCCCGCTCTGTCACCATCACCCCGCAGCGGTAATCTTCCGCACCGTCATGGCTGCCCGGTTTCAGCATGGTTTCAAGGGTGTCCGGCTTGTCAAAAATACGGCCCTCAAACAGATTTGCCATAAACACCGCCAGGGCGTTTACCGACATAATCAACCCGCCGCCGCCCCAGAGATCCATGGTCGGACTGATGGTCTCCCCGTCAATATTGCCGAGATACTGATGTGCCCGGGGCGGAAGACCCGCCGGCGCAGGCTCTTCCAGTTCCCAGTAAGCGGATTCCATGCCCGGTGCATCAAAGCGCAGCAACTGCCGGACCGCCTGTGCCAGCGGCAGTTGTGTGATCCGCTCAATAATATCGCCCAGCAGCAGATACCCGGTATCGGAATAGAGGAAACAGAGGCCCGGTTTCATCAGCGGATAGCCCCGGCTGACATACAGGCGGATCTGCTCATCCCGTGTCCAGAGATGGCCGGGATCCGCGAGCACATCACGGATATACTTCTCATCGGCATGATCATACAGCCCGCTGCTGTGACTGAGCAGATGCTGCACCGTGATGGCATTCAGATCATAACCCGCCTCTGTCAGCCAGCGGACATACTGCGGGGAGAGCAGCGGCGCGACCGGTGAACTGAGACTGAGCTTCTGCTGTTCATACAGGCGCAGCACTGCCGCCGCGGTAAACGTTTTGGTATTACTGGCGATCCGCACCGGGGTATCCGGGGTGACCGGCGTGCTGTCGTTTTTGCTCAGTCCGCCGTGTGCCGCACCGTCCGGTAATTCACACCCTTCGCCGGTGAAACAGAATGCCGTGGCAAAACCGTCCGGCTGAACATCCTGCAGCAGGGCTGATAAATTCCGCGCCGGCATGATTATTTCTTCGCGTCAGCGCGCAGTTTCGTCACACTCTGTCCGCCGACACCCCAGTTGTCTGTTTCCACCTCATCAATAATCACAAAGGTTGAAGCCGGGTTTTTTCCCAGTACATCAACAAGTAATTGTGTGGCACCTTCAATCAGTTTTTGCTTTTGTTCTGCGGTCGCACCTTCTTTGGTGATGCGGATATTGATGAATGGCATAGAGGCTCCTGATAGATGTGGTTGTCTGCAACTGTCTGAATATCAGCCGGTAACGGTTCAGTATCCATTACACTGACTGATATTCATACCATATTGCAGCCAAAATCTCAGGCGGTTTTATTTTTTTGGATGTCAGTCGCAATCCAGGCGGCTGAAAAGAGGATCAGGCGCGCGAAGAAATAGAAAAAGGCCATCAGGCCGATAACCGAACCAAACGCAGCACCGGACGGGGAGGCCGCCATGTTCGGCAGCAGCCAGGTCATAATGGTTTTCAGGATCTCAAAACCGATCGCGGCCAGCAGTGTGCCTTTCAGCAGGGAGCGGCGGCTCAGCTTCATGCGCGGCAGGATCCAGAGAATCCAGGTAAACAGCAGATAGTTGGCGAGGATGGAGATGGTCAGGCCGATAGTTGTCCAGGCAGGACGCAGCCATTCGACAGCATCCAGGCCGAGAAACGCGACTATCCGGGCTTGTGCGGCCCCGGCAATCGAGGTCAGCGAGAGAGTAACCACCAGCGCCACCAGCAGACCGATCAGCGCCAGGAAATCCCGCAGATAGCGCAGGAACATGTTCTCTTTGACTTCGATATCCGGCTCCCACTGGTCGTGGTACTGCGCCCGGATAGCCATCCGCAGATTACCCACCCAGTTCACCCCCGAATAGAGTGCCAGTGCCAGACCGGTTAACCCGACGGTCGCACGCTGGCGGATTGCGGTATCAATACTGCGCTCAATAGTGGCGGCGAGTGTCGGGTCGCTGATACTGTTGGCGACACCGCGGATAAGTCTGGTCAGCAGTTCCGGATTAAAGGCCAGCACATAACCGGCGGCGGCAAAAGAGACCATCAGGATCGGGATCATGGATAAAAACGAGAAATAGGTAATCGCTGCACCGAACGGGCTGCCCATTCTGTCATTAAAGCGGGTGGCGGTGCGGATCAGATGGGCAATAAACGGAATATTGCGGATATAATTTCCGGCTTTCACACTCCATTTCAGGGCTTTTTTCCCCTGTTTTAACCCTTCATCAAAATTCTTCCGCAGGGGTTTTAATGATGATGTGCTGTTGTCATCTTCCGGTGTGTCGTTTTCCCGGGTCATGTATCCTCGCTTGTTCGGAAATTGATTCCGTTTAAGTTTACTACAGGACTCACCGGATGAACAATTCAGGTTCCGGTATAACGGGCTTCAGAATTTCCCGGTTGATTAACCGGGATAATAATATGTAATCAGCCGCGCTTATTTCTTCTCAGAATAATTAAAATAAATACCAATTTATAAGATGTTCACAATATGAATAATAAATGTGTCTTTCCCGGAAATAACCGGGGAATTTACCGTTGTTTGCTGATACCGGTTATTCTGCTGCTTATTACCGGGTGTGTTTATAAACCGGAAGGGCCTTATTTTGAAGTCCGCTTTCAGCTGACTAATTATTTCGGGCAGTTAAGAGCAACAGCGTTTTAATACTGTTTGCCGGTTTCTGTTGTCAGAAAACCGGCAGCGGTATGATTACTTTAATAATGAATCCAGTTCCGCCTGTGCTTCTTTTAATTCCGCTTCGGCTTCGGCCAGTTTGCGTTCGCGTTTGGCAATCTTACTGATATCGCCTTTATCGATGGCTTTCTGTAAATCGGCTTTGCGCTCTGCCACTTCTTTTGTCCGGTCACTGACTTCATCGCGGGCATCATCACGCAGGCTGTTTGGTGTGCAGTAAGTATTCACATTCTGCAAAGCCCGCTCCAGCCCCTGCACCCGGTGTGTATTGCCGTGAGCTTTGGCGTAGCTGAGCTGCTCCTGAATTTTGCTTTTTTTGATGTCACAGCCATTCTGCGCACTCAGCGCGGAGGTGCTTACCAGTAATGCCCCCAGAGCCAGTGCAGCAGTTGTAAAACGTGTCATGTTTACCTCGTTATTTATACTAGTCGTCATTTTATGACTATCAATAATGACAATGGTTCATTATCACGCCGCACAGATGAGGAAAGGGCATTGGTTCTTTCCTGCCGAAATCAGGTTATACTGAGCACTTCAATCTGTACTGATATTCTTGTTCCGGGTGGTGCACACCCGACCATCTGAGGCCCTTGTATGCTTAGTTACCGCCACAGCTTTCACGCCGGCAACCATGCGGATGTGTTAAAACACACCGTCCAGAGTCTGATCATTGAGTCATTAAAAGAGAAAGACAAACCCTTTTTGTATCTGGATACGCACGCCGGTGCCGGGCGTTATCAGCTCAGTGGTGAGCATGCGGAGCGTACCGGGGAGTACCTGGAAGGGATCGCCCGTATCTGGGCGCAGGAATCGGTGCCGGAAGAACTGAAAACGTATCTTGAAGCTGTCAGTGCACTGAATCCGCGTGGTGACCTGCGTTTTTATCCGGGTTCGCCGCTGATCGCCGCACATTTGCTGCGTGATCACGACAAATTAAATATCAGCGAACTGCATCCGTCTGATTTCCCGCTGCTGCGCAATGAATTTAGCCGCGATAACCGCGCCCGTGTGGTGCGGGAAGATGGTTATCAGCAGCTGAAATCACAGTTACCGCCGTTGTCCCGGCGCGGATTTGTGCTGATTGACCCGCCGTATGAACTGAAAAGTGATTATCAGGCCGTGGTGAAAGGGATTCAGGAAGGTCACCGCCGTTTTGCGACCGGGACTTATGCGGTCTGGTATCCGGTGGTGCTGCGCCAGCAGATCAAACGGATGGTAAAAGATTTCCAGGCAACCGGGATCCGCAAGATTCTGCAAATCGAGCTGGCGGTGCGCCCTGACAGTGATCAGCGCGGTATGACCGCATCCGGCATGATTGTGATTAACCCGCCGTGGAAGCTGGAATCGCAGATGAAATCTGTGCTGCCGTGGCTGCATAACGTGCTGGTACCGGAAGGTACAGGGCATACACTGGTTGAATGGATCACACCGGAATAATTCGTTTCCGCTGCGGGCATGACGGCAGCGGGTGTTTATGTATTGACTGATAAATGGAACGAGCCAACTATGAGCAAACATTACGATTATATTGCAATCGGCGGCGGCAGTGCCGGTATTGCGTCTGTAAACCGGGCAGCAATGTACGGGCAGAAATGTGCCCTGATTGAAGCAAAAGCGCTCGGCGGCACGTGTGTTAACGTCGGTTGTGTCCCGAAAAAAGTGATGTGGTACGGTGCGCAGATTGCGGAAGCTATCCGCCAGTACGGCCCGGATTACGGGTTCGATACCACCATCAATCATTTCAGCTGGGACAAACTGCTGGAAAGCCGTTCTGCGTATATTGATCGTATTCACCAGTCTTATGAGCGCGTTCTCGGCAATAACAAAGTGGATGTGATCACCGGTTTTGCCCGTTTTAAAGATGCGCACACGGTAGAAGTGAACGGTGAAACGTACACCGCGGATCATATCCTGATCGCCACCGGCGGCCGTCCGGTTCCGCCGTCCATCCCGGGCGCGGAATACGGGATTGATTCTGATGGTTTCTTCGCACTGAAAGCTCTGCCGTCACGTGTGGCGGTGGTCGGTGCCGGGTATATCGCCGTGGAACTGGCCGGGGTGCTGAATGCACTGGGCAGCGAAACACATCTGTTCGTCCGCAAACATGCACCGCTGCGTAATTTTGATCCGCTGATTACGGAAACGCTGGTCGAGGTGATGAACACCGAAGGGCCGTCACTGCACACCAACTCTGTACCGAAAGCAGTTGTGAAAAATGCCGACGGCAGTCTGACCCTGCAACTGGAAAACGGCCACGAGCAGACTGTAGATTGCCTGATCTGGGCTATCGGCCGTGAACCGGCAACAGACAACATCAATCTGGATGTGACTGGCGTGAAACTTAACGACCGTGGTTATATTCAGGTGGATAAATACCAGAACACGTCGGTTCCGGGCGTGTATGCGGTGGGGGATAACACCGGCGCTGTCGAACTGACGCCGGTTGCGGTTGCCGCAGGCCGCCGTCTCTCTGAGCGCCTGTTTAACAACAAGCCGGACGAGCACCTGGATTACACCAATATCCCGACTGTTGTCTTCAGCCACCCGGCTATCGGCACCGTGGGTTTGACAGAACCACAGGCGATTGAGCAGTACGGCGCGGATAATGTGAAATGCTACAAATCCTCTTTCACCGCCATGTATACCGCTGTCACCAGCCACCGCCAGCCATGCAAAATGAAGCTGGTGTGTGCGGGTAAAGACGAAAAAATCGTTGGTATCCACGGCATCGGCTACGGTATGGACGAAATCCTGCAGGGCTTTGCGGTTGCACTGAAAATGGGCGCCACCAAGAAAGATTTCGATAATACCGTGGCAATCCACCCGACAGCAGCGGAAGAGTTTGTGACAATGCGCTGATGGTCTGAGGATGTAATAAATGAAACCGGCTGTATGCATGTCATATAGCCGGTTTTTTTATTTATGTGCTATCGTTGGTATTCAGTCATAACATGCAGATTTTGTACCGCTAAGCTGAAGGGATTGGTAATAAACCGGATAATATAATCACCGAATGAAAGTTATAGAGTGATACTACAGGGATTAATTTCGGAGCTGAAAGTGAATGGATTTAAATTGAGTAAACTGATTATTTTTCCGCTGTTTATTTTTTTTCTTTTCGTTACAGTCATATTTTTATTCCTCCCGGGAAACAGAGAATATACAAAATTAAATATAGTTTACTATTATTTATATACGTTTGATGAGATAAATAAAATATCCAATGATATCAGGTGAATATGAGATAAATTATGAGCCTGTGGACGGAAATTCAGCTGAGTTTAATGATATTGTTTTCTTTAATGTCGATACAAAGAGAAACCATGAACTCTTTGACTATGTCAAACGGTCAGGTTTCTCAAAGAAGTTTGATCAGTACCGGAAGAGAGAACGATGGGTTAAGGATAATACAAAAATTGATATTATCATCAATGAAGCGGAGCAAACCACATCGTTTCTGGTAGAAAAAAATTAGATATTTCACCTGAACTTCTTCGACATTCCCTCTGATGCCGGGCCGACCGGTTTCCAGCCGAGTTTTTCATAGAAACCGGGTTTATCCGCGACCATCGAGACATAAGAACCTTCGAGTGTGGCAGATACAAGATAGCCATCGATACAGTCCATAACCCAGCGGCCGAGCCCCGCGCCCTGATATGCCGGATCAACGGCGACATCAACCACCTCAAAATTACAGGCACCGTCACCGACCACTCGCCCCATGGCGATAAGTGTTCCGGCGTCACGGATGGTCACGATATATAAACTGTTGGGCAGCCCGATCTCAGCGGCTTTCAGTGATTTTGCCGACAATCCGGCTTTAATGCGCAGCGCGCAGTATTCCTGTGCGGAAGGCGCACGTTCTTCTGTAATCAGTGTCATGAGGTTGTTATCTGTAACAGCGGGAATTTTTTTGCAATGACCTTAAACCATTCGGCAAATTGCTGCGGATGGTCACGCATCTCTTGTTTCAGGTCAGTGAGTGATATCCAGCGCACGGCAGCGACCTCCTGCGGATTCAGGGAAAACGGGCCGTTATAGTGGCCGGTAAACAGGTGATCATATTCATGTTCAGTCAGGGACGGCGGAACATCCGCACGATAAATGATATGTCCGGCAGGCCGCAGAGGACAGGTGATCCCCAGCTCTTCCTGCAGACGGCGCTGTGTCGCCTGTTCCAGCGATTCACCACGGCGGGGATGACTACAGCAGCTGTTGGCCCACAATCCGCCGGAATGGTATTTGCTGAGCGCGCGCTGCTGGATCAGCAGTTCACCCGCATCATTAAACAGGAACACAGAAAACGCACGGTGCAGTAATCCGAGCTGATGAACGCGGAGTTTTTCGTCATACCCGAGGGTATTATCATGTTCATCGACCAGAATCAGTTCGTCACTCATTATATCTTTTATCCGGTAAAGCGGCTGAAAGATATACTGTAGCAAATATGCAGCGGAAAGTTTGCCGGAATAGTGGCATAAAAACGCCGGAATATATCTCCGGCGTTTTATTATTTATTTTCAGGGATTATTTATTGCGGGCAGCCAGGTAATCCTGAAGGGTGCCTTCCGGGAATTTCTTACAGAATTCAACAATTTTTGGTGCTTCTGCAACCCCTTTTTCTGACAGTGCCACAAAGTCACCGCCCGGGTATTGTGTGTCTTTGCTGATCACCCACAGGGCAACCGGCGCCCAGCTTTGCGGGTTCAGATTAACGAATTCTTTGCAGGTCATTTTATCGGGTACCTGAATATCAGCAGGTTCAGCGAGAGCCACTGAGGAAAATGCACTTGCAGCAACCAGACACGCGGTGACGAAATACTTTTTCATGATAAATAAACCTCGTTTTTTGTTTCAGGAAATACAACAAATACGTTTTCAGGATAGATCAAATAACGTCATATTCAATATTTCTCTATTTTTAAAGAGGAAATAATAATATTAAATGGTTTTTTCAGGATAAAAAGTATGAGCATGCAGATGAGACTCATATCGGGCCGGGTAACATGATTTTATGTCAGGCCCGATATGAGTGACGATTACGGATGGTGTTCCAGCCAACTGACAATAAAGTCACGGATGGCAGTGATATTGTTGATATCCAACTGCGGTACAGTAACATCCAGCCGTGGCTTATCTGACGCAAACGCAATAACAAATTCATCCAGCAGTGTCTGATACGGACGGTCAGTCACATCGCGGAACAGGGCGATTTTCGGTACGGATTCCCCCTTGAACCCTTCCACCAGGATAAGATCCAGTTCCCGTGTATCAAAGCGGGCGGCCAGCTGCATCAGATCAGGCTCCGCGCCACCCGGGGTTTCGGTCATCAGTGCAAACCGCTCCTGACTGACCACCAGAGTCTGATAAGCACCAGCTTTACGCAGCTCGTAGCTGTCTTTCCCCGGGGTGTCCACATCCATATCGTGATGCGTGTGTTTGACCAGGCCGATGCGCAGCCCGCTTTCCCGTAACTGCGGGATCAGCTTTTTCAGCAGTGTGGTTTTACCGGTGCCGCTGTAGGCAGTGACGGCCAGCAGTGGTGCCGGGTGCGGCAACCGGTGCTGTTTTTCCCATTCCCGGCACTCGGCAAGGGTATTGAGATTAATAAAATCACCGGGATTGGCATCAAATGTGACGGCTTTGGCGCCGATTTTATCCATAAACAGCAGAAGTTTGCGATCGCCGCCGGTGAGGTATTCTGTCAGCGGCGTGATCAGCGAGCGGTGACACAGCGCAAAGGCCGGATGCGCCCGCTGGTGATCACAGGCATAAGCGCACAGGGCATCACCTTTCTGCTGCCAGAGTTTTTCTGCCAGATCCGCCGGGAACTGCGGCACATCACAGGGTACGAACAGCACCCAGTCGTGCAGGGCATTTTCAAGACCGGCGAGCATCCCGGCAAGCGGGCCCGGAAAATCCGGTAATGTATCGGCGACCACCCGCAGGCCGGTGGCGTGATAATCCTGCGTATTGCGGTTGGCATTGATAAAAATATCGTCTGTCTGCGGGGCGAGCAGTTTTACACTGTGCTGATAAAGCGGGATCCCGCCCAGTAATACCAGACCTTTGTCCTGTCCCTGCATCCGGGTGGCCCGGCCGCCGGCAAGAATACAGCCGCTGAGTTGCATCATCATTTTCAGTTTCTCTGACAATCTCTGATAAATATTCTGAACTTATCTTAACAAGGATTCCGGTATAGTGAGCGCGAATATCAATGCAATGGTCGTTATAATCACGGATAATACGCCGCAGTTATTACAGCCTGCCAATATTTACGCATCCTGACAGTCCTGTTCTTTCCGGAGCGGCGGATAATTGGTAATGTGTTACGATCTTGCTTATAAGGAATTTATTATGAAATGTCATCGTCTTAATGAGGTTATCGAACTTCTGCACCCTGTCTGGCAGCAACATTCTGATCTGAACCTGATGCAGATGTTACAGAAACTGGCTGACGAAGCCGGGTTTGAGGGTGAATTATCTGACCTGACCGATGATATTCTTATTTATCACCTGAAAATGCGCGGCTCTGAGGCAACAGACGCCATTCCGGGTCTGAAAAAAGATTACGAAGAAGATTTTAAAACCGCCCTGTTACGTGCACGCGGCATCATCAAAGAGTAATGCAGACGATTACCCCGCCGGTTTTCACTTTTCAGGATTTCCGGCCTGACCGCCTGATCGACAGCCTGAGCCGTTACGGTATCTGGCTTGATTCCGGTCTGACGGAACTGAACAGCTATGAAAACCGCGTATATCAGTTTACGGATGAAAACCGTACCCGCTATGTGATGAAATTCTATCGTCCGGCCCGCTGGAATGAGGCGCAGATCCGTGAGGAGCACGACCTGACCCTGACACTGGCTCAGGCCGGGCTGCCGGTCGCGGCACCGCTGGCCTTTGACGGCGACACGCTGCTGTCACAGGACGGTTATCTGTTCGCGCTGTTTCCGTCGGTCGGCGGACGGGCGTATGAGACGGATAATCTTGATCAGCTGGAAAGCACCGGGCGGCTGCTCGGACGGCTGCATCAGATAAGCCGGGAACGCTGTTTTGAGCACCGGCCGGCGATCGGACTGCAGGAATATCTGCTGACACCGCGTGAAATCCTCGCGCAGTGCCCGCTGATCCCGCAGGCGCGTCGTGACAGCTTTATCGCGACACTGGATACCCTGATCCGTGAGACATCCGCCCGCTGGCACGACGACTGGCACGCCATTCGCCTGCACGGGGATTGTCATCCGGGTAATATTTTATGGCGTGATGAACCGTGGCTGGTGGATTTCGATGATGCCCGCAACGGTCCGGCAGTGCAGGATCTGTGGATGCTGCTCAGCGGGGATACGGATTCGCGCCGTTATCAGTTGGATATTCTGCTCGATGCCTATCAGGAGTTTTGTGACTTCGATACGCGGGAGCTGGCACTGATTGAACCGCTGCGCGCCATGCGCATGGTTCATTTTTTATCCTGGGTGGCACGCCGCTGGCAGGATCCCGCTTTTCCCCGGGCATTTCCGTGGATGGCGGAAGGTGATTTCTGGTCACAGCAGCAATCACTGATGACTGAACAGACAGCCGTACTGGCGGAGCCTCCGCTGACGCGCTTTCTGCCTTATTGATTTTCAGGAGAGATAAAGATGAAGAAACTTTGGTTAGCGCTGATTGGATTTGCGATGTCATTCAGTGTCTTTGCAAACCCGGTATCGGGAAAAGAGTACACCGAACTGAGCACACCGGTAACAAATCAGCCTGACGTGGTGGAGTTTTTCTCCTTCTACTGCCCGCACTGCTACCAGTTTGAAGAAAACTTCAAAGTACCGGAATCCATCAGCAAAAACCTGCCGGAAGGGGCGAAACATGAACGTTATCATGTTGATTTCCTCGGCGGTCCGATGGGGCCTGAACTGACCAAAGCCTGGTCTGTGGCAATGGCGATGGGTGTTGAGGACAAAGTGACTCCGCTCCTGTTCGAAGGCATTCAGAAAACCGGCACAATTAAAACCCCTGCTGATGTCCGTGACGCCTTTATCAAAGCAGGTGTGACCGGCGAGGATTATGATTCCGCCGCGAACAGCATCTTTGTTAAATCCCTGATTGCCAAGCAGCAGAAAGCGGCTGCGGATTACAAATTACGCGGTGTGCCGGCAGTCTTTGTCAAAGGTAAATACCAGATCAACAACGCCGGTCTGGAAGTCAAAGATGTGAATGAATACGGTAAAGCGTTCTCTGATACGGTCAATTATCTGATCAAACAGAACTGATCACAGTATCTGTATCTCCGGGAAGCAATGGCGGTAACGCCATTGCTTTTTTACTATCCACATTAATCAAGTGATTACAACGGCAGATTATCTTGCGGTATTCGTTTATAACCTATTGATTTTTTTGAACGAGATTCAGGCATATCGCGCTGCAGACAGTGATTTACATAGGGTTCATAAATTTACCCACAAAGTTATCCACAGCTTGTTATTTTTTATTTCCAGGGCAAACCCGTCCTGTTCTGAGTGCGGGAAGATTAACGGCTGAGGCTGATAATAGTCGTCTGATGCCGCAGTCTGTGGCATGCTACCCGCAAGAATCCATTTAATACTGTGAAGGCAATTATGGCTCAGATTGCAGACAACCCTTTGATTTTAGTCGATGGTTCATCGTACCTCTATCGTGCTTACCACGCATTCCCTCCGCTGACTAACAGCGCCGGACAACCGACCGGTGCCATGTACGGCGTGCTGAATATGCTGCGCAGCCTGATAATGCAGTATGAACCCAGCCATGTTGCCGTGGTATTTGATGCCAAAGGTAAAACATTCCGTGATGAATTGTTTGAAGCCTATAAATCACACCGCCCGCCGATGCCGGATGATCTGCGTGAGCAGATAGTGCCGCTGCATGACATGGTCGTCGCGATGGGGATGCCGCTGTTATCTGTTTCCGGCGTGGAAGCGGATGATGTTATCGGGACACTGGCGAAACAGGCGGCGGCAGAAGGCCGTGCCGTGCTGATCAGTACCGGTGATAAAGATATGGCGCAGCTGGTGACCCCGGATATCACCCTGATCAATACCATGAACAATACCATTCTCGGGCCGGAAGAGGTGGAAACCAAATACGGTGTTCCGCCGTCACTGATTATTGATTATCTGGCGCTGATGGGCGACTCCTCCGATAACATCCCGGGCGTGCCGGGCGTCGGCGAGAAGACCGCTCAGGCCTTATTACAGGGGCTGGGCAGCCTGGATGATATTTATGCGGACCTGGATAAAATTGCCGGACTGAGCTTCCGTGGTGCCAAAACCCTCGCACCGAAGATGGAAACCAATAAAGAGATGGCATATCTCTCTTACACTCTGGCGACCATCAAAACCGATGTGGAACTCGATTGCACCTGGGATTCCCTGGCACTGACGGAACCGGACTTAGATAAGCTGCATGCATTATTCACGCAGTATGAATTTAAACGCTGGATAAGTGATCTGGAAAACGGCGGCTGGCTGGCGAAGAAAAGTACTCGCAGCGCGTCGTCAAAGGCAGCGGTAACCACCGCAGTACAGACCCCGGCTGCACCGGCGGTCACGCCGGACATCAGCAGCGAAAACTATGAAACTATTCTTGATGAAGAGGCGCTGAACCGTTGGGCTCAAATCCTGCGTGAAGCCGGTGAGTTTGCGTTTGATACCGAAACCGATAGCCTGGATAATCTCTCCGCGCGTCTGGTCGGGATGTCTTTTGCAGCAAAAGCAGGCCATGCGGCGTATGTGCCGATTGGTCATGATTATCTGGATGCACCGGACCAGTTGTTAACTGAGCAGGTGCTGCGGGTGATGAAACCGATTCTGGAAGATGAAAAAATACGGAAAATCGGTCAGAACCTGAAGTTTGATCGCGGGATTATGGAAAATTACGGTGTGGAACTGCGCGGAATCGCCTTCGATACCATGCTGGAATCCTATGTGCTCAACAGTGTCGCCGGACGTCATGATATGGACAGCCTGGCCGACCGTCATCTGAATTACAAAACCACCACCTTTGAAGATATCGCCGGGAAAGGCAAAAAGCAGCTGACGTTTAATCAGATCCCGCTGGAAGAAGCTGCCAATTATGCGGCGGAAGATGCGGATATCACACTGCTGCTGCATCAGGCGCTGTATCCGCAGCTGGAAGCCGAAAAATCGCTGCTGCATGTCTATCAGGATATCGAAATGCCGCTGGTGCCGGTGCTCTCCCGTATGGAACGGACCGGGGTTCTGATTGACGCCAATGTGCTTGCCGCACAGTCAGTGGAGCTGACAGCCCGTCTGGATGAGCTGGAAAAACAGGCGTTTGCGATTGCCGGAGAGGAGTTCAACCTCTCTTCACCAAAGCAGCTGCAAACTATTCTGTTTGAAAAACTGAATCTGCCGGTGGTGAAGAAAACTCCGGGCGGTGCACCGTCAACCAATGAGGAAGTGCTGGAAGAGCTGGCGGATAACCATGAACTGCCGCGCGTGATCCTCGAACACCGCAGCCTGTCCAAACTGAAAACCACCTATACCGATAAACTGCCGCTGATGGTGGATCCGAAAACCCGCCGTGTGCATACCTCGTATCACCAGGCAGTGACCGCGACCGGCCGTCTTTCTTCCCGTGACCCGAACCTGCAGAATATTCCGGTCAGAACCGATGAAGGCCGCCGTATCCGTCAGGCATTTATTGCCCGTGACGGCTACTGCATTATGGCCGCGGACTATTCTCAGATTGAACTGCGCATCATGGCGCATCTGTCACAGGACAAAGGGCTGCTGAAAGCTTTTGCCGAAGGTAAGGATATCCACCGCGCAACCGCCGCCGAAGTGTTTGGTATGCCGCTGGACGAAGTGACGGCGGATCAGCGCCGCAGCGCGAAGGCGATCAACTTCGGCCTGATTTACGGCATGAGTGCATTTGGTCTTGCCCGTCAGCTGGGGATCCCGCGCGGCGAAGCGCAGCGCTATATGGATCTCTATTTTGAGCGCTATCCGGGCGTGCTGGAGTATATGGCCCGAACCCGTGAACATGCGGCAGAAAAAGGCTATGTGGAAACACTTGAAGGCCGCCGTCTCTGGCTGCCGGAAATTAATTCCCGTAATGGTATGCGCCGCAAGGCGGCTGAGCGCGAGGCGATCAACGCCCCGATGCAGGGCACCGCAGCAGATATCATCAAAAAAGCGATGATTGCCGTGGATGACTGGCTGCAAAAAGAGAACATCGATGCGCTGATGATTATGCAGGTGCACGATGAACTGGTGTTTGAAGTACGAAAAGAACAACAGGCTGAGATGGCAGAGAAGATCCGCGGGCTGATGGAAGCCGCGATGAAACTTGATGTGCCGTTAAAAGTAGAAGCGGGGGTAGGCGCCAACTGGGACGAAGCCCACTAATTTACGCGTCATCTTTCAATCCATGGCCGCGTTGGCCGCACTCAGAAATCCGGGTCACATACTGGTGTATGCTCCCCGGATTTCTTCCTTTGCCGCCTTGCCACAAATTGAAATCTATAGCGTAAAGGCATTGTGCTCTGAATCGTGTTTGTTTGATCACGCGTCATCTTTCAATCCGTAGCTGCGTTGGGCATGCTCAGAAATCCGGGCCACATACTGATGTATGCTCCCCGGATTTCTTCCTTTGCCGCCTTGCCACAGACTGAAATCTATAGCGTAAAGGCATTGGTCCCGGAACGGGTCTGTCAGGCGTTTTCTTCCCGCATTTTCAGGGTTTTCTTCACTTTTTTCTCAATGCGCTGGCGCTTCAGCGGCGAGAGATGATCGATAAATAACTTGCCGTTGAGATGGTCGATTTCATGCTGAAGGCAGCCCGCCTGTAATCCTTCCGCCTCAAGGGTATGTTCTGCACCGTTTATATCCTGATAACGGACAGTAACAGCGGAGTAGCGTTGTGTCTCCGTATAACTCTCCGGCAGGGACAGACAGCCGTCCATCATCATCATTTCGCCGTCGCACTGAATAAATTCCGGATTAATCAGCGCCATCGGCTGATCGCGGTTTTCAGAGACATCCACGATAATCACACGCTTACAGACACCCACCTGCGGCGCGGCAAGGCCGATGCCCCGTTCGGCATACATGGTTTCTGTCATATCCGTGACAAATGTTTTCAGTTCGTCATCAAAAACCGTGACGGGTTGGGCCGTTTCCCGCAGGCAGGGATCAGGAAAATGCCGTAATGTCAGTAATGCCATAGCTAACTCACTAATATAAATAAAAATTATGGGGAGACGTACTCCCGGATGCGCTCAGACTATCATAACAGTATGGTGTGAAAACGGCATCATTTGTGCTGTTTTGTTGCTATTTTGTGCGGATAGTCCCGGACTACCTATAGATCCAGATCGCATAAATATGTAATTAAAGTACATTTGGAGGGAATTTGACGGTTTTATGACAAGCTGAATCGTGCGCAATCTGAAAAAAAATTACAAAAAAGGTTTTTTTGTCGGCAAATTTGCGGTAAAGTTATTCGCGTAGGGTACAGAGGTAAGATGTTCTATCTTTCAGACCTTTTACTTCACGTAATCGGATTTAGCTGAATATTAGCTGCTCCGGTCAGACAATGTCTGACCGGAGCATTTTTTTTGCATAAAAAAACCCGCTGTCGCGGGCTTCTTCATGAGCGGATATTTCAGAGGATCACTCTGCGTCGCTTTCGCTGAACCAGGTGTCCAGTTTCAGACGTAATTTATCAATGCCGATTTTTTTCAGGGCGGAGAAATATTCCACCTGAATATCGCCGGTTTCACTCAGGTCAGTCAGTGCATCACGCACCGCCATCAGCTGCTTTTTACGTGCGCCGCTGGCCAGTTTGTCGGCTTTGGTCAGCAGTGCCAGAACCGGTACCTGCATAGCCACAGCCCATTCAATCATCTGCATATCCAGGTCTTTGAGCGGATGGCGGATATCCATCAGCACCACCAGACCGCGCAGACAGTCGCGCTTTTGCAGATATTCACCCAGCGCTGCCTGCCATTTGCGTTTCATCGCTTCCGGTACTTCGGCGTAACCGTAGCCCGGCAGGTCAACCACACGGCAGCCCTCAGTGACTTCAAACAGGTTAATAAGCTGGGTGCGTCCCGGGGTTTTACTGGTCCGCGCCAGGCTTTTTTGTTGTGTCAGTGCATTCAGTGCACTGGATTTTCCGGCATTGGAGCGACCGGCAAACGCCACCTCGATCCCCGTATCTTCCGGTAAATGGCGGATATCCGGTGCGCTGATGACAAAATGGGTCGCTTGGTAGTTGTGCGTTTTAATGGTCAAAATCTGTTCTCCTCAGGTCGAAACCGGGATGATTATAGCCTAATGCCTGTTGTTTAAGAACTGTGGCAGACAGATTACTGTGTCTGTTTATTCTCAGAGCGGAAAAAAGTAATAACAATAATCGGGCTGTGTGTGGTAACCGATATAATCCGGAAAAAACAAAGTCTTCCCGGTGGAAAAAACACGGATATTTACGCGCAAAAAGATAAAAAAACAGAGCGGTTTATTATCGGTTATACAGGCAGGTGTTATTTTTTATTTGGCATAAGTTGAATTTTTCATCAGAGAATGAAATTTACGCATAAAAATCAATATGATATTTATATTTACGCGTTAAATGCAATAAAAGCATCAGCAGAATGAACGGTTCCGTCTTATTTTACTAAATTACGGGCTGTGCGCAGAATATCATCAGTACAAATACGTGAAAAATTCTTATATTAATTAGTTATCCCGGCAGTAAAGGTAAATTAAAGTAAATCTGTGGCGCTCAGCGCCATTGCCCATTAAAATCGGTAAGATTAGTGTCAGTTTATTTCGTTGAAAGGAATTGGGAATGTTAAAACGTGTTTTAGTTACATTTGTGGCAGCCTGTACCCTCAGTGCAACGTCGCTGGCGTTCGCGGCGGAGCAGACGCATGTTAAATTTACCACCACCGCAGGCGATTTTGAAATTGCGCTGGATAATGAAAAAGCGCCGCAGACTGTGGAAAATTTCAAACAGTATGTCACCGATAAATTCTATGACGATACAACATTCCACCGTGTCATCCCGGGCTTTATGGTGCAGGGCGGCGGCTTTACGGCGGATATGAACCAGAAACAGACCCGCCCGCCGGTAAAAAATGAAGCGGATAACGGCCTGCGTAACCTGCGCGGCACCATTGCGATGGCGCGTACCGCAGATAAAGACAGTGCAACCAGCCAGTTCTTTATTAACGTAGCGGATAATGCATTCCTCGACCACGGCCAGCGTGATTTCGGCTATGCTGTGTTTGGTAAAGTCGTGAACGGCATGGAAGTTGTCGATAAAATCTCAAAAGTGAAGACAGAAAACATCGGTCCGTACCAGAACGTGCCATCGACACCGATCAAAATTATTTCTGCAACTATCGTAAAATAAACCGTATTTTCGTGCAGACTAAGGGGAATATTTCCGGATATTCCCCGTAAGCATGTCAAACTCCCTGATAGTCTGAATAAGACGATATCTGCCTCTGCGGCACCATGCCGCATTCGGGCTATTTTCTCTGTCCGGCTGTGGTATTATAGCCCGCTTCATGAAACTGTCTGTGCAATCCCCCGGGGTTGCAGGGTATTGTCAACGTGTGCCTGATACAGCAGTTTGAAAATAAAAAAGATAAATATATCAGTCGGATATAGATAATCATGCTATTAATTATCGATAATTATGACTCATTTACTTATAACCTGTATCAATACTTCTGTGAGTTAGGTGCAGATGTACAGGTTAAACGAAATGATGCCGTCAGCCTCAGTGATATTGAGCAATTATCGCCATCTCACCTGGTGATCTCACCGGGTCCCTGCACGCCGTCAGAAGCCGGTATTTCACTGGATGCGGTCAGCCATTTCGCCGGTGAAATCCCGATCCTCGGGGTGTGTCTCGGGCATCAGGCTATCGGCCAGGCATTCGGCGCGCAGGTGGTGAAGGCGCGTAAAGTGATGCACGGCAAAACCACAGCAATCCATCATAATCAGCAGGGTGTGTTCAAAGGGCTGAACCGTCCGCTGACCGTCACCCGCTATCACTCGCTGGTGATTGCCCCGGAAACATTGCCTGCCTCGTTTGAGGTTACCGCATGGAGTCTGCATGACGGCAATGTGGATGAAATCATGGGGATCCGCCATAAAACCCTGCCGATTGAAGGTGTGCAGTTCCATCCGGAAAGTATTCTCAGTGAACAGGGGCATGAACTCCTGAATAATTTCCTGAAATACTAATCAGTTATCGCTTATTTTATCCCCGGTTCTGTTTTTTCATTCGTTTTGATTTGATTTTTTATTCATATTTGGTGATTATATTTTCACTTGTGGATAGATCAGGTAAGGAACGATGACAAAACAGAATGCGGTTACGCGCGGCACTTATGATGAAGTGATGCTGCCAATTTATGCACCGGCTGATTTTATTCCTGTCAGAGGTCAGGGAAGCCGGGTGTGGGATCAGAACGGCACTGAATATGTTGATTTCGCCGGTGGTATTGCCGTACTGGCGCTGGGCCATTGTCATCCGGCACTGATCGCGGCCCTGAAAGCCCAGAGTGAATCGCTCTGGCATGTCAGCAATATTTTTACTAATGAACCGGCGCTGATACTGGCGCAGAAGCTGATAAAACATACGTTTGCGGAACGGGTTTTCTTTGCCAACTCCGGTGCGGAGGCAAATGAAGCCGCATTCAAACTGGCGCGTCATTATGCACTGACCCGTCATCATCCTTATAAAACCAAAATTATCGCTTTCCATCACGGCTTCCACGGCCGGACACTCTTTACCGTTTCTGTCGGTGGTCAGCCGAAATATGCTGATGGCTTCGGGCCGAAACCGGCAGATATTATTCATGTGCCTTTTAACGACCTTGATGCTGTCAAAGCAGTGATGGATGATCACACCTGTGCCGTGGTGCTGGAACCTGTCCAGGGCGAGGGCGGGATCACACCTGCCACACCGGCCTTTATGCAGGGCCTGCGTGAATTATGTGATAAACATCAGGCGCTGCTGGTATTTGATGAAGTGCAGAGCGGGATGGGGCGCAGCGGCAAACTGTTTGCCTATATGGATTACGGCATTGAGCCGGATATTCTGACCACGGCCAAAGCGCTGGGCGGCGGTTTCCCGATCAGTGCCATGCTGACAAAACAGGACATTGCACAGGTGATGGTACCCGGTACGCACGGTACAACCTACGGCGGCAACCCGCTGGCCTGTGCGGTCGGTAATGCGGCCTTTGATCTGATCAACGACCCGGCATTGCTGGCGGGGGTGAATGAGCGCCATCAGTGGTTTGCGGATGCACTGCAATCTCTGAACAGTACATTCGGTGCATTTGCGGAGATCCGCGGGAAAGGGCTGCTGATTGGTGCCGAACTGGCGGGCATTTACCGCGATCAGTCAAAAACCCTGCTGGGGCTGGCAGCCAAAAACGGCCTGATGCTGCTTAACGCCGGTACCAATGTTCTGCGTTTCACGCCATCGCTGATTATTGAAAAAGCCGATGTGGATGAAGGAATGAAACGGCTGGCGAAAACCCTGAATGATTTCCGGGAAATGCAGTAAATCCATCACGGTAACATGTTTAACTAACTGATTTGTATATTTTATTACTATATTTACTGTGATAGGTTTGCCGGACGTTTATCTAGTCTCAGTAAAGCAATAGCAATTCGGTTTTCAGGCAGATTTGAAGAATTTCTTCATGGCAGTTTTTATGTTCATCTCTATCGCTTCTCTGTCGATGGGTTTGATTTTGTGGTTATTTTTAGTCCGGTCGACATTACTGATGCGGCATATTCGGCGTTCCGGAGTGCAGAGGCGGGGTTCAGGCTTCCGGAACGATGCTATGACCTGAAGTTTGATCGCGAAGATAATTTTTTAAACTCAACGTTCTATCAGGTACCGGAAAGAGGAATGTGTTCACGGCGTTATGGATTTGTTCAGGATCTGGCTGTTGCCCTGCAACGAATTGTGATTCTGCATTGTCAGCAATATGCTGCGAAGGTTTATTTTATGATTGCAGAGAATGATAAGTTAAAACGCTACTATGACAGAATTTTACAGCACGGACATGATAACGTACTATCAGAAATAAAAGCGGGCCTTGGTGAAGGGGGGAAAGGGTATGTACTCAAAACGCGACATTTCTGAGATAAAAAAAATGAGTATCAAAGAGCGTAAAATAGCAGCAATGCGTCAGTTGAAAGCCTCTTTTGATCAAGCCGGCCGCGAAGGAAAGCTGCGGGTTCGCAGAGCTGATATTCTTCAGTAATAATGATGAGCCGGAAACAAAAAAACAGGCGCAGATGCGCCTGTTTTGGTGATAAGGGCGGTCCGGATTAACGGGTGCCGTATACCACGATGGTTTTACCGTGTGCGGAGATCAGGTTTTGATCTTCCAGCATCTTCAGAATACGGCCGACGGTTTCGCGGGAACATCCCACAATCTGGCCGATTTCCTGACGGGTAATTTTGATTTGCATGCCGTCCGGATGAGTCATCGCATCCGGCTGTTTTGCCAGGTTCAGTAATGTCTGGGCGATGCGGCCCGTCACATCAAGGAATGCAAGGTTTCCGACCTTTTCTGATGTGGTTTGCAGGCGGCTTGCCATCTGCGCGGAAAGGCGCATAAGGATATCCGGGTTAACCTGGATAAGCTGGCGGAACTTTTTGTACGAGATTTCTGCAACTTCGCAGGCGCTTTTTGCCCGTACCCACGCTGTACGTTCCTGTCCTTCCTCAAATAATCCGAGTTCACCGATGAAATCACCCTGGTTGAGATAGGATAAAATCATCTCTTTGCCTTCTTCATCTTTGATCAGCACCGCAACAGAACCTTTTACAATATAGTAGAGTGTTTCTGCCTTTTCGCCCTGATGAATAAGCGTGCTTTTGGATGGATATTTGTGGATATGGCAGTGAGACAAAAACCATTCAAGCGTGGGGTCTGTTTGTGGCTTGCCGAGAACCATTCGCGTTATCCTCTGTTGTTAGTTATTGCAAACCGTTGTTTACGCTCTGCAATTATATAAAGTCTTAGCTTATCATATTAACTTGCTGAATTTCCGGCAAGTTAGTTTATTAAAATAGTATAATAATCCTCACGGAAAGATATTGATCTTAGCCATAGATAAATCCTTGCCGTGTTTTTAGCACAGGAAAACTGTCCTGTCTTCCACTGTCTCGCTTCAGCATAATAAACTATGGGATAGATTGCCAGCCCGTGAATGAAAGGGTAGTCTGTCGTGAATTATATTGATGATGAGGGTATAAAAATGGAAGCGCGTGTAAAGTGGGTTGAGAACATGACTTTCTTAGGGGAATCCGCGTCAGGACACCAGATTACAATGGACGGTAATGCCGGTGAAAAAGCTCCGAACCCGATGGAGATGGTACTGATGGCAACCGGCGGCTGCAGCGCCATTGATGTTGTCTCTATTTTGCAAAAAGGCCGTAATCAAGTCATTGATTGTGATGTAAAACTCACCGCTGAACGTCGTGAAACCGCGCCACGTTTATTCACTCATATTAATCTGCATTTTATTGTGACCGGCCGTGACCTGACTGAAAACGTTGTCGGGCGTGCCGTGCAATTATCCGCTGAGAAATATTGCTCTGTTTCATTAATGTTAGGCGAAAGTGTTAACATTACGCATAGTTTTGAAGTAAAGAATATTGAATGATTTTTTGAAATATTATTTTTATTTTTGAAAATAAACCGGGTAATACATTATTACCCGGTTTTTTTATCGCTTGTTTATTTGTTTTCCCTGCAATAATTGCTCTGCCAGCGGTGCCATTATTAATTCCATCGCCAGCCCTAATTTTCCGCCGGGGACGACGATGGTATTTGAGGCGGAAATAAAGGAGCCCTGAAGCATGGATAACAAATAGGGAAAATCGATTTTTTTCAGGCCGCGGAAGCGGATCACGGTAAAGCTTTCATCCTGTGACGGAATGGATTTGGCCGAGAACGGGTTTGAGGTATCCACCGTCGGCACCCGCTGGAAGTTAATGTGGGTGCGGGAAAACTGCGGGGTGATATAGCGGATGTAATCATCCATCGAACGCACGACAGAATCCATTACCGCCTCCCGTGAATGGCCGCGATCATTGGTGTCACGGACTAACTTCTGTATCCACTCCAGATTGACTATCGGTACCACGCCGACCAGCAGATCCACATGTCCGGCAATATCATGTTCCGGCGTGACCACGCCGCCGTGTAATCCCTCATAGAAAAGTACATCCGTCCCGGCAGGAAGTGCCTCGCGGGGGGTGAAGGTGCCGGGCAGCTGATTATAGGGCACGGCTTCATCATAGGTATGCAGGTATTTGCGGCGTTCGCCGCTGCCGCTTTCGCTGTACTGGCGGAATGTGCTTTCGAGCAGGCCAAAATCGTTGGCTTCGGGCCCGAAATAGCTGATGTGGCGGCCCTGCTCGCGGGCCTTGCGGATGGCGGCATCCATTTCCGGCCGCGTGTAACGGTGGAAACTGTCACCTTCAATAATGGCCGGAACCGCATCCAGTTGCTGGAAAATTTTACGGAAAGCCTGACTGGTGGTAGTGGTACCGGCTCCGCTGGAGCCGGTAACGGCGATAATCGGGTGGGTCCGTGACATGCGGCGTTTCCTCCGGCTGAATCAGCCGCGGAATTGTGCCGACGGCATGATGTTGAGTGTTTCGTGTAATTCCGACCAGACAATCACAATGTCGCCGTTTTTGAGTTGCGTGTAAAGATCCGCCACTTTATCACTGAGTGATTTTTCATGTTCGCCGTAGTCGGTGCCTTCGCGCAGCACCACACTTTCCAGGATACTTTCCAGTGTTTCCGGCGCGATATCCTGCCAGGGAATAATCATGGTGTCTCCTTTGCGGCCAGATGCGGCGCGAGCCATTCAGGGATGCGCTCCTCCAGCCATAAACGCGGACGGCGCCAGCTGCCGGACACAAAGCCGACATGGCCGCCGTGTTCGGTCATCTGGTACTCCACACACGGCGGCAGTTGTGACAGATCCGGCACCACTTCCTGTGCCATAAAAGGATCATCTTTGGCGTGGATGATCAGCATCGGCTTACGTACGGCTGGGAGTTTCGGCAGGGCACTGCAGCGGCGGTAGTAATCCGAGGCATCGCGGAAGCCGTGGATCCGTGAGGTGATAATGTCATCAAATTCGCGGATCCGTTTAATCGCGCGGATATGCAGCAGGTTTGTCGGCAGTGAATTCGGGTAGCGCACCAGTTTGCGGGTGGCATTACGTTTCAGCCCTTTCAGCAGATACCACTGATAAAAACGGGAAAAGCCTTTTTCCATTTTGAAAGAGCACGGCTCCAGCATCAGCGGGGCGGAAACCACAATACCTGCATCCACTGCGGCATTCTCACCCTCTTCGGCGAGATAACAGGCCAGCATATTGCCGCCGAGTGAATAACCGACCGCGCCGGTCGGTACTTTCCCGTAGGTATCCTGCAGCCAGTTCAGCAGATAACGGGCATCTTCGGTTTCACCGGAGTGGTAAATCCGTCTGGAGCGGTTCGGCTCGCCGCTGCATCCGCGAAAATGCATAACAACACCCAGCCAGCCCTGACGGGCGGCCGCAGCCAGGATACCGTGCGCATACGGGCTGCGGAAACTGCCTTCCAGCCCGTGAAAGATGACCAGCCGTGGTTTATGGCGTGCGGTATCGGGATCTTCGCTCCATGCAAGATCAATAAAATCATCATCCGGCAGTGTCAGGCGCTGCCAGAATGGTTTTATCGTCGGTTTCCGGCGGAAAATCCGGGGCAGCAACGTTTGCAGGTGCGGGTTGGTTGCCCAGGAAATCGGTTGAAAATGACTAGACATAGTTAGATTCGTAATGAAAAAACATCTCTTGTTTAATGAAAAACATACTGGTAATTTTCCGGGAAGAAAATGACCACGTTGCCGGATTACTCATGACCGCACATCTTTTTATCTCACTTTCCGTATTTATGTTTATCGCGGCAGTCACGCCCGGCCCCAATAATATGTTACTGACCGCCTCCGGTGCACAGCTCGGCTTTCGCCGTACGCTGGCACTGATGGCTGGTATTATGCTCGGCATGCAGACGGTATTATACCTTTCAGCCTTTGGTGTTGCGGCTATTTTACTGATTTATCCCAAATTGCATACTGCTATGAAAATTGCGGGTAGTCTTTACCTTCTGTGGCTTGCCAAAAAACTGGCTACCGCACCGTATCAGGAGCTTAATGAACCGCAGGTCAGTAAGGCCGTCACCTGGTATCAGGGGGCGCTGTTACAGTTTATCAATCCCAAGGCCTGGCTGATGGGACTGGGGGCGGTCGGCAGTTACAGCCTGAGCGGTGATGCGTATATGCTGTCTGTCGGAGTGATGAGTATTGTGATGGTCTCTGTGAATCTGGTTGCCGGGCTTATCTGGATCGGATTCGGTGCCTTTATCGGCCTTTTTCTGCGCAGCCGCAATGCCTGGTTCACCTTCAATATTGTGATGGGGTTACTCACCGCCGCCTGTGTGCCGCTCATCTGGCTTGAATAGCAGACATAATATAACCTGCGGAACAAAAACAGAAGCTGAATGAAAAACAGACCGCATTGCGGTCTGTTTTTTTATCGCTGCAGCGAAATCAGCTTAAATCCACATTCTTACTGCCGAACAGCAGGGTAAACAGGAATCCGGCCAGATAGGCGACGAGTAACCCGCCGGTATAGACTGCCATCCCCATGAAGATACCACTGTCGGATGTCATCACCGGAATGGCGATAATCCCCGATGGCCCGAAAACGGTATTCAGCCCGACCGGATAGCCGAACCAGGCGACAAGCCCGATAAAGAACCCGCCGGCTGCACCACCGCAGCAGGCAGTGATAAACGGCTTCACGCGCGGCAGGGTCACGCCGTAGATTAGCGGTTCGCCGATGCCGAGGAAGCCCGGGATAATTGCTCCCCGGATTTGATTACGCAGCACCGAGTCTTTTTTCGCGCGGACATACAGTGCCAGCGCAGCACCGACCTGACCGGCACCCGCCATGGCGAGGATCGGGAACAGGGAGTTAAAACCCTGAGTGCCGACCAGCGCGGTATACACCGGGATAAAGCCCTGGTGGATACCAAACATCACCGCTATCAGGAACAGACCGGCGAGAACAGCAGCGCCGAACGGGTTAGCGTTAAGGTGCATAAACAGCCAGGACATGCCGTCAAACAGCCAGACGCCGACCGGCATAATCACAATAAAGGTCAGTGCGCCCATAATCAGCAGGGTGATGGCGGAGGTCAGAATGATATCCAGGTTAGCAGGGATAAAACGCCGCACCTGGCGTTCGACCCATGCACCGGTGATGGTGGCGATCAGAATACCGATAATGTTACCGCGCGGGTCAATGCCGTGACCGAAGAATGTTTCCATACCGGAGTAGAAACCTTTGGTCGCCTGCGGATCATAACCGAGGATAAACAGCGCCGCGATGATTGCACCATTGACACCGGATCCGCCGAAGGCTTTCTGCGCGTTATAGCCGATCAGGATCCCCATAAAGGTAAACAGCCCTTTGCCGAAGACCTTCATGTAACTGAGCACTTCGACCAGTGTGCCGTTCGGGGACGGATTTCCGGTGACCCAGAGCGATTCAAACAGTGTGGCAAAGCCGAGCAGCAGACCCACACCGATAAACCCGGGAATGAGCGGGGTAAAAATAGTGGCGAATTTGGCGAGAAAACGCTGTACCGGGTTTGTTTGTTTTTCTTTCAGATGCTGCTTCTGATCAGCGGCAATCTCTTTCAGGCTGCGGCTGTCCGGTTCACTGCCCGGTACATGCTCATCCAGATATTTCTGCATCAGCTCTGCGGCGGTTTGTGCTTTGCCCGGCCCCAGCACAATCTGGAACTGCTCATCACTTTCAATCACACCCAGCACGCCCTCAATTTTTTTGATGGCGATTTTATCCGCCAGCTGTGTGTTGTTCAGTGTCAGACGCAGGCGGGTCATACAGTTACCGCTCTGTGCCACGTTACCCGGACCGCCGATGGCATCCAGAATCTGTATGATGGTTGACTGATTGATTTTGGCCATGGTGATTACCTTGCGTTAAGAGTGCGCCGCGCCGGTCAGCGCGTCACGGATAAACCCCTGATGCTGTGCCAGCAGGGCTTTGGCGTCACCGGCACTCAGCTGTGCCAGGATCATCACGATGGCGGTCTTGCAGTGTCCGTCACAGGCGGCAAGGGCTTGTTCTGCGGTCGCTCTGTCACATTCCGTTGCGGCCATCACAATACGTTTCTGCCGCTCAACCAGTTTGGCGTTGGTCGCTTCCACATCCGCCATCAGGTTGCCGTACACTTTCCCGGAGCGGATCATGGCGCCGGTGGTGATCATATTGAGTATCAGTTTCTGGGCGGTGCCGGCTTTCATGCGGGAGGAACCGGTAATGACTTCCGGGCCGACCACCGGTGTGATGGCGATACCGGCCAGACGGCTCATTTCACTGTCCGGATTACAGCTGACAGCGGCTACCGTTGCACCGAGTGACAGTGCGTATTCCATACCGCCCAGCACATAGGGGGTACGGCCGCTGGCGGCGATCCCGACTAACACATCTTTTTCATTGAAATTCAGGGCTTTCAGATCACTCACCGCCAGTTCGCGGTTATCTTCCGCATTTTCAACGGCTTTCAGGATAGCTTTGTGACCACCGGCAATCAGACCGACCACCTGCTCTGCCGGGGTGCCGAAGGTCGGCGGACACTCACTGGCATCCAGTATCCCGAGACGGCCGGAGGTGCCCGCGCCCATATAAATCAGCCGTCCGCCCAGGCGGAATGCCTGTGCCACCGCATCCACCACCTGTGCCACCTGCGGCAGTGTTTTTTCCACGGCAAGGGCCACGGTCTGGTCTTCGCGGTTAATCACCCGCAGCATATCTAATGTCGGCAGGCTGTCGATATCCGCGCTTGCCGGGTTGCGGCTCTCGGTAATCATTGAGGTTAAGTCAATCTTCATGCGTGATCCTTTGTATAAGATATAATCGCATGCTAGAGAATTAAATATTCTTTTTGTGTGAGAATTATCACAGAGCAATCTATTCAACTATGATGCTATAGCAGGAATAGTTTCATTTCCCATCATCATTTTATTTTTTATATTTAATTGAATATAAATGTATTTTTTATTAGTCAGATACGTCCTTTATCAGGAATAATTCGTCATTTTAGTTAAAATAATTTATTCCTTTTTTATTCTCCGCAGAAGGAAAACAGGTACACATGGCGATCCTGACAAAAATCAGCTGGGTAAAAGCAGAGCTGGCGACCAATCAGCAGCATATTGCCGATTTCATCCTGGCGCAGCCGGAAGAAACCGTGACACTTTCCTCCCAGGTACTGGCGGAGCGGGTGGGCGTGAGTCAGTCCGCTATAGTGAAGTTTAGTCAGAAACTGGGATTTAAGGGTTTTCCGGCACTGAAAGTCGCTATCAGCGAAGAGATTGGCCGCAACCGGGTGCTGGCAGCTAATCAGCAGCAGGCGCTGCATAACCGGATAGAAGCACATGATCCGCTGCTGGTGATCGCGCAGAAACTGGCACAGGAAAAGCAGAATTCCATTACGGAAACCACACGGCGGCTCGATTTTGAACAGATGGCAGAGATTGTCGCCTGTCTGGATAATGCCCGCTGTATTCAGGTCGCCGGTATCGGCGGCTCCGGGCTGACGGCGAAAGATCTGGCCTATAAACTTCAGAAAATCGGGCTGATGACACTGGCGGAAGCCGATCACCATATCCAGATCGCTTTTTCCCAGACGCTGACCGAAAAGGATGTGCTGGTGGTATTGTCATTCAGCGGCAAACGCAAGGATATGCTGGTCACCGCCGCCACGGCGAAAAAACAGAATGCCACGCTGATTGCGATTACCGGGAACCGTCAGTCACCGCTGGCAAAAATGGCGGATTATGTGCTGGAAACGGTCGCGGAAGAAAACGAGTGGCGCAGTTCGTCTATTTCCTCACGGACGGCGCAGAATACAGTGACGGATCTGCTGTTTATGGCGCTGTTACAGCGGCGGGAAGAGCAGGCGCGGCGGCTGGTGATCAATGCCCGCACCATGATTAACAGCCTGGACGGCTGATAAGAAAAGAGAGCGGCAGGGGCCGCTCTTTATCATTTACTGATTTTCAAAGGCCTGTGTCATGGCTTCGAGGTTTTCCTGAATCTCCATCCAGGCCATTTCCGCCTCTTCCAGCTCAGCTTTGAACTGCGCCTGTTCCTGAAGGCAGGTGTTCAGCTCGGCTTTGCGGGACTGATCATACAGGCCGCTGTCACCGAGTTTTTCCTCAATCACGGCAATGGCGTCCGATAACCGGCTCATGGTTTTTTCCAGTTTCTCAGATTCTTTGCGCAGCGGCTGAGTCTGCTGGCGGAATTCCGCCTCACGGCGTTTCTGCTCTTTGCGATCCTGCGCGGTGACGGTATTTTTTTCCTCGCCGTTTTCCGCCGCCGGCTCCGCACTCTGGCGCATCTGTTTCTGACTGTCTGCCAGCCAGCGCTGATAATCATCCAGATCGCCGTCAAACGACTCGACCTGACCATCATGCACCAGGTACAGATCATCGGTGGTGGATCGCAGCAGGTGACGATCGTGGGAAACCACGACGATCGCTCCCTCAAATTCGATCAGGGCTTCGGTCAGTGCCTGGCGCATATCCAGATCCAGGTGGTTTGTCGGTTCATCGAGCAGCAGCAGGTTCGGGCGCTGCCAGATAATCATCGCCAGTACCAGACGCGCTTTTTCCCCGCCGGAGAAACGACCGGTGTTGTCGGTCACCTGATCACCTTTGAAACCATAACCGCCGAGGTAATCACGCAGTTGCTGTTCAGTCTGATCCGGCGCCAGGCGCACCATATGTTGTAACGGGGATTCATCTGCGCGTAAAAATTCCAGCTGATGCTGGGCGAAGTAACCCAGTTTGATACCTTTGGCGAGACCAATTTTGCCCTGTAACGGCTCCAGTTCACCGGCGAGCATTTTAATCAGGGTGGATTTACCCGCGCCGTTACGGCCGAGCAGGCCGATACGTGAACCGGGCACCAGGTTCAGTTTGATATTATCCAGCACCACTTTCTCACCGTACCCGGCGCTGACTTTTTCCATTTTCAGCAGCGGGTTCGGCAGTGCTTCAGGCGGGCGGAAACTGAAACGGAACGGGTTATCCGCCAGTGCCGGGGCAATCAGCTCCATGCGTTCCAGCATCTTCAGACGGCTTTGTGCCTGCTTGGCTTTGGTCGCCTGAGCGCGGAAACGATCGACATATTTCTGCAGATGTGCGCGGCGTAACTGCTGACTTTCATACTGTGCCTGCTGCTGGGCCATTTTCTCGGCACGCTGCACCTCAAAGGAGGAGTAGTTACCGGTGTATTCAAACAGACCGTTTTGTTCAATGTGCAGGACTTTATCAATGATCGGATCGAGGAAATCGCGGTCATGGGAGATCAGAATCAGAGTGCCGGGATAGCTCTTCAGCCATTTTTCCAGCCAGATCACCGCATCGAGATCCAGGTGGTTGGTCGGTTCATCGAGCAGCAGCAGATCAGAGCGGCAAATCAGTGCCTGTGCCAGGTTCAGGCGCATCCGCCAGCCCCCGGAGAAGGCCCGTACCGGGGTGTCCAGCTGTTCCTGTGAGAATCCCAGCCCGTGCAGCAGTGTGGCGGCACGGGAACGGATGGTCCAGGCATCGAGGGTGTCGAGCTGACCGTGGATCACGGCAATGGCGTGGCCGTCATTCTGTTCATTCGCCTGCTGTAATTTTGCCTCAAGCTCACGGAATTCGCGGTCACCGTCAATGACATACTCGATCGCCGGTTCATCCAGTGCCGGGGTTTCCTGGTTAACCCAGGCCATGGACCAGTTTCCCGGAAATGACACACTGCCTGCTTCGGCCTGTAATTCGCCCTTAAGCAGCGCCAGCAGCGTGGATTTACCGCAGCCGTTTTTTCCCACCAGTCCGACTTTCTGGCCCGGATTGATGGTGGCCGTTGCGTTGTCGAGCAGAACACGGACGCCGCGGCGAACCTGAAGTGAAGAGAAAACAATCATAAATATCGATAGGGTAAGTAATTGAGAGTAAAATTAATGTAATTCGTGCGTTGTCAGCAGCAAATCACCCGTCAGCAGGCGAGGAGTATCGTTGCAGCGGGCATAGTAGCGAAAATCACAAAGATTCTCACGTTTTTAAGAGGAAGTGATGATAAATAATCCGACTATATTACTGATTTACGCCCATCCGGAACCGCATCACTCCATCGCCAACAAGGCGCTTATCTCTGCGGCGTCGGAACTCGGGCATGTGACGGTGCATGACCTGTACGGCACCTATCCGGACTTTTTTATCGATATCCGCCATGAGCAGGAACTGCTGCGGCAGCATGACATCATTGTGTTTCAGCACCCGCTGTACACTTACAGTTGCCCCGCGCTGCTGAAAGAGTGGTTTGACCGCGTGCTGACCCGTGATTTCTCCGGTGAACAGGGCGGCAGACAGCTGTCCGGCAAATACTGGCGCCAGGTGATCACAACAGGGGAACCGGCGGAAGCTTATCAGCACGGCGGCTATAACCGTTTTCCGATCAGTGAGTTACTGAGACCGTTTGAGCTGACGGCGGCACTGTGTGAAATGCACTGGCTGGCACCGGTTATTCTCTATGCCGCACGCCGCCAGGGAAAAGCCATGCTGCATGAGCAGGCGCAGGCGTATTGTGACTGGCTGCGGGCACCGCAACTGACCGGAGGGCGTAAAAATGGAGCCAGCTGACGGCAACCTGCTGCATGCAGGTATTGTGTTTCTCGCGGCAGCCGTGGTGATGGTGCCGGTGGCGCAGCGGCTGCGTATCGGCGCGGTACTGGGATATCTGCTGGCGGGGATTGCTATCGGCCCGTGGGGGCTGGGCTTTATCAAGAACGTCAATGAGCTGCTGCACTTCTCTGAGCTTGGTGTGGTGTTCCTGATGTTTCTTATCGGGCTGGAGCTGAATCCGCGTGAACTGTGGAAACTGCGGCGATCTATTTTCGGTACCGGCACCGCGCAGGTGGTGTTCTCCGCCCTGATCCTCGGGGTGCTGCTCTGGCTGACGGATTTCTCCTGGCAGGCGGCAGTGGTCGGCGGGCTGGGAATGGCGATGTCCTCCACAGCGATGGCATTACAGCTGATGGATGAAAAGGGCATGACCAACAACGACAGCGGCCAGATGGGATTCTCAGTGCTGCTGTTCCAGGATATGGCGGTGATCCCTATCCTTGCGGTTATTCCTCTGCTGGGCGGGGAAACGGCGGGCAGTGACTGGTATCGCATCGGTATCAAGATTCTGGCCTTTGCCGGACTGCTGATCGGCGGACGCTATCTGCTGCGGCCATTGTTCCGGCTGGTGGTAAAATCCGGGGTCAGTGAAGTCTTTACCGCCGCCTCGCTGCTGGTGGTGATCGGCTCAGCGGTGTTTATGGAGCAGCTCGGGTTTTCCATGGCGCTCGGGACATTTATCGCGGGTGTGATGCTGGCGGATACGGAATACCGCCATGAGCTGGAGATCACTATCGAGCCGTTCAAAGGGCTGCTGCTGGGGATGTTCTTTATTTCTGTCGGTATGTCACTGAATATCGGCGTGCTGTGGCAGTATCTGCCGCAAATTCTGCTGGGTGTGATTGTGCTGGTGAGTGTCAAAATGACGGTGCTGTATCTGCTGGCACATCTGACCTGCCGGCGCAGCGGGCGCTTACAGTTTGCAGGGGTGCTCAGTCAGGGCGGGGAATTTGCATTCGTGCTGTTCTCGGCGGCGCTGGCCAGCCGTGTGATTACGGATCATCAGATGGCGCTGCTGCTGGTGGTGGTCACCCTTTCCATGATGACCACGCCGCTGCTGATGCAGGGCATCGATATGATTCTGGCGCGCCGTTACAATAATGCCGAACCGGGAACGGGCGAAACCCCGTTTGTGGAGGATAACCACCCGCATGTGATTCTGGTCGGTTTCGGGCGGATGGGGCAGGTCATCGGCCGCCTGCTGATGGCGAACAAAATACATCCGACGGTACTGGAAAAAGATGTCAGCGCGGTCAGTGCCATGCGCCGTTACGGCTATAAGGTTTATTACGGGGATGCGACAGGACTCGCATTGTTGCGCTCTGCCGGGGCAGAGACGGCAAAGGTGATTGTCATTACCTGTGATAAGCCGGAAGATACTATGACCATTGTGCAGTTGTGTCAGGAGCACTTCCCGCATCTGCAGATTATTGCCCGCGCCCGGGGACGGGTGGAGGCACACGAGCTGCTTACACACGGCGTAACACAGTTCAGCCGCGAAACCTTCTCGTCAGCGCTGGAACTGGCGCGCAAAACCCTGATCGGGCTGGGCACGCATCCGGCGGAAGCACACCGGGCGCAGCAATTATTCCGCAGGCTGGATATGCAGTTGCTGCGTGAGCTTATCCCGCAGGCGGAAGAGGAAATTTCGCATATCTCCCGCGTGAAAGAGGCGCGGCGCGAGCTGGAAAATCTGTTTGATAATGAAATGAAACGGGAAAAACATCTGCCGGACAGCTGGAACCTGACGGAAGACTCACCGGGCAGCGGACGGACAGAGACAGGAGCAGAAAAATGAGCAACCGGAAACGGTTTATTGCGGGTGCGGTATGCCCTGAGTGTCAGGCACAGGATACCCTCGCCATGTGGCGTGAGGATAATGTGGACGTGGTGCAGTGTGTGCAGTGCGGCCATCTTGAGCGCCGGGCGGATGCGCATGCGGAGCAGCATGTGCGCAAAGATGAACAGGTGATTGGTATCTTTACACCGGGGGAATAACAGGCCGCTGCTTTTCACAGAGAATTTGGGGGAATTTGTCCCAAAACAGATACAGTGGCTGTAAATTCCGTTACAATCGGCGCGTTAATTAAAATCTTATCCCCCGCGGATGTGTAGGAGATACCATGAAAGTAGCAAAAGACCTGGTAGTGAGCCTGGCTTATCAGGTAAGAACAGAAGACGGTGTATTAGTTGATGAGTCTCCGGCAAGTGCTCCGTTAGACTATCTGCACGGTCGCGGCGCGCTGATCAGCGGGCTGGAAAGTGCACTGGACGGCCGTGTTGCCGGTGATGTGTTCGACGTCGATGTCGGCGCAAACGACGCCTACGGTCAGTATGACGAAAACCTGGTTCAGCGCGTACCGAAAGACGTTTTCGTCGGTGTTGATGAGCTGGAAGTCGGCATGCGTTTCCTGGCAGACACCGATATGGGCCCTGTGCCGGTTGAAATCACCGGTATCGAAGGTGACGAAGTGATCGTTGACGGCAACCATATGCTGGCCGGTCAGAACCTGAAATTCCACGTCGAAGTTATCGGTGTGCGTGAAGCAACAGCAGAAGAGCTGGAGCATGGTCACGTTCACGGTGAAGAAGGCGGCTGCTGCGGTGGTCACGACCACGGCGAAGAAGGCGGTTGCTGCGGCGGCGGTCATGGCCACGATCACGACCATGGTCACGAACACGGTGAAGGCGGCTGCTGCGGCGGTGGCGGTCACGGTAAAGGCCACGGTAACGGCGGCTGCGGTTGTCACTGATAACCCGCATCTGAACCGGACAAAAAAAGCGCATTCTGACGGATGCGCTTTTTTTATACCTGTGTTTTATCAGTAGTGCGGTGGCGGCACTTCTTCTGACAGCGGTGCCACATTTGAGCCCGGAGTGGCTTTCAGGCGTTCGGTCAGCAGGCGGAGCCTTTCATTCAGCCGGGTGATATCCATCTGCTGCTGTGTTACCACCTGATTGAGTTCCTCAATGGTCAGATCCTGAAAGGCGGTTTTGCTTTCAAGCTGTTCGAGGCGTTGTTCAAGTTCCAAAAGGTCCATCGTTTTCTCCTGTCTGAGACGGGGATTACTGTGTAAAAGTATGTAATATTCCTGTGAAATACACTTAGTGTGAGAGGATATCTTTTATTGGGGGGTTACTATGAAACCTCTTTTTGCTAAGGTTGTCTCAGCATCACAAAACCGTGACATTATGATGTCGCCCGGTGACGGCTGCAAGGACTCTCTGACGTGATCTGCTGTGAGGTACGTCCTGTAACTGTTGCAAAACTTATGGAGAAAAGGATGAAATCACTGTTTAAAGCGACTGTTGTCGCAACCTCGCTGGCAATGACATTAGGTATGTCACAGGCTTATGCGGATACCGCGCCGAAAAAAGAAGAAGTGAAGCTGAACAGCGCATTTAAAACCGCAAGTCAGCAGAATGCTTATGCGCTGGGTGCGTCACTGGGCCGTTACATGGAAAATGCCCTGAATGAGCAGAAATCCATTGGCCTGGATCTGGATCGCGATCAGATGATGGCGGGTGTTCAGGATGCATTCAATAATAAAAGCAAACTGAGTGATGAAGAGATCAACCAGACGCTGCGCGGCTTTGAAGAGCAGGTGAAAGGTGCCGCTCAGGAAAAAATGGCGCGCGAGGCGACTGAAAACAAAGCAGCCGGTGACAAATACCGTGCCGCATTCGCCAAAGAAAAAGGCGTTGAAAAAACCAAGAGCGGTGTGCTCTACAAATCTGAGAAAGACGGTAACGGCGCATCTCCGAAAGAGACTGACACCGTTGTTGTTCACTATAAAGGCGCATTAATTGACGGTACCCAGTTTGACAGCTCTTACGACCGTAACGAGCCGCTGACTATCCGTCTGGACAGCGTAATCAAAGGCTGGACCGAAGGTTTGAAGCAGATGAAAAAAGGCGGTAAAGCCAAATTGGTCATCCCGCCGGAAGCAGCTTACGGCACCGACGGTGTTCCGGGGATCCCTGCCAACTCCACCCTGGTCTTTGACGTCGAGTTACTGGATATCAAACCTGCGGCCAAATAAGCCCTGCTGATACCGGAAACTGACAAAAACCCGCGCCCTGTTGTGCGGGTTTTTGTTTCCGCAACGATCAGGATTATGAAAAATTTGCAAAACATCCGTGTTTTTTTGTATTTTTTACCAGAATTTGATCACCTCAGGCGCAAAACGGCCTGTTTTTCGCTATAACTTAACCTGCGGGTACCTGCACAGAACCGGAAGCCCGTCATTTGCTGCTTTCCTGCACCCGGGAAATCCGGGTATATAATTGATACATGATGACAGGGTAATCCTCCTCCTGCAGTGAAAGATTACAGATGAGTAAAACCAACGACGTTCACACGTTACAAAGAGTGGTGTATTAAATGTCTAACCCAGTATTATTTAATGACAATGATTCGGATTACATTGTAAATCATCCGTTTACTGAAACGGATTATGAGATCCTGAAATCCTATGAGGCGGCTGTTGATGGCCTGGCGCTGCTCATCGGTGAGCACTGTGAAATCGTTCTCCACTCACTGGAAGATCTGAAGCGCTCAGCGGTGAAGATCGCAAACGGTCATCACACCGGCCGTAAAGTCGGTTCCCCGATTACCGACCTCGCGCTGCGCATGCTGCACGACATTACAGATGAAGACTGCAGCACCTCGAAAGCCTATTTCACACGGGCGAAAACCGGGGCACTGATGAAATCGCTGACGATTGCTATCCGCAATAAATCACGCCGTATCATCGGGCTGCTGTGTATTAACATGAACCTGGATGTGCCGTTCTCCCAGATTGTTCAGACGTTTATCCCGAAAGAGCTGGCAGAAGAGACCTCCAATGTGAACTTTGCCTCTTCCGTTGAAGACCTGGTGGCACAGACACTGGAACAGACGATTGAAGAAGTGAATGCCGACCGCAACGTGGCAAACAACGCGAAGAACAAACAGGTGGTACTGAACCTGTATGAGAAAGGGATATTTGATATCAAAGATGCCATCAACCTTGTGGCGGTGCGTCTGAATATCTCCAAACACACGGTCTATCTCTACATCCGCCAGTTTAAAAACGGCGAGTAAGGCAGCACGGAGCAATGACACCGTTATCTTACTGCCTGCTGGTCACCGGCCCGGCCTACGGCACACAGCGTGCCGGCAGCGCGTTGCTGTTTGCACAGCATGTGATTGCGGCCGGACACCGGATTCAGTGTGTGTTTTTTTACCGCGAAGGGGTCAGCAACGCCAATGTGCTGACATCACCGGCCGGGGACGAAACCGACATGGTACGTCAGTGGCAGCAGCTTGCCCGCGATAACGGTATTCAGCTGGCAGTCTGTGTGGCAGCGGCGCTGCGCCGCGGTGTAACCGATGCCGCACAGGCGGAGTCGCTGAAACTGGCGGCAGCCAATCTGGCGGACGGTTTTTCCCTCAGCGGCCTGGGAACTCTGGCGGAAGCCATGATGACCTGTGATCGCGTTATCCAGTTTTAGGGAGATCCGGTGAAACGTATCGCATTTGTTTTCAGAAGTGCACCTCACGGCAGCAACAGCGGCCGGGAAGGGCTGGATGCACTGCTGGCAACCAGTAATTATACGGAAGAGATTGCGGCCTTTTTTGTGTCTGACGGGGTACTTCAGTTATTACCGGAACAGACACCGGCAAAAATCCTCGCCCGTGATTATATCTCCACCTTCAAAGTCCTGCCGCTGTACGATATTGATGAGTGCTACTGCTGTGCGGAGGATATGGCCGCACGCGGGTTATCCCCGGAGACGCCGTATATCCTGCCGGTCACCTGCCTGAGTGCGGCGGAACTGGCCCGGAAACTGGCGGCATTTGACGCCGTGGTGTCATTTTGATCTACTTACGGTGAGCAAGATGCTATATACTGTCAGCCAATCGCCATTTCGTACTGATATCCAATCATTACTGAATCTGTTATCCCCTGAGGATGACATCCTTTTTACCGAAGATGGCGTAATCGCAGCAACGGAAGGTAACCCGTTGTTGCAGGCGCTTATTCAGTCGGGTCATATTCCCTGTGTGTTGCGGGAGGATGCCGAAGCACGCGGTTTATTACCGTTCCTTTCGGGCAAAGTGAGAATCACAGACTATACTGGTTTTGTGGAGCTCACGGTCACACACACGCAACATTTTGCGTGGGAATAGCAAATATCATTGTATATTTCTTGACACCCTGTTGCGTCAGCAATAAAATTTCGCGTCCTCGTGTTTTGTCTTTGACAGATACGAGGCACAAATCCGTGTTTACGAAGCAAAAAACCAGGAGCTTTTTTTATAATGGCAACGATTAATCAGCTGGTTCGCAAATCCCGTAGCTCGAAAGTTGTGAAAAGCAACGTTCCTGCACTGGAAGCATGCCCGCAAAAACGTGGCGTATGTACTCGTGTATATACCACCACACCTAAAAAACCTAACTCAGCACTGCGTAAAGTATGCCGTGTACGTTTAACCAACGGTTTTGAAGTTTCTTCATACATCGGTGGTGAAGGTCATAACCTGCAGGAACACAGCGTGATCCTGATCCGCGGTGGTCGTGTTAAAGACTTACCGGGTGTTCGCTACCACACTGTTCGCGGCGCACTGGACTGTTCCGGTGTTAAAGACCGTAAACAAGCTCGTTCTAAGTACGGTGTGAAGAAGCCAAAAGCTTAATGGTTCTCCGTTAAGTAAGGCCAAACATTTATCGCATTAATGTCAAATAAACTCATTGAGTTTTGGACAACCCTGAATTAACAACGGAGTATTTCCATGCCACGTCGTCGTGTAATTGGTCAACGTAAAATTCTGCCAGATCCTAAGTTCGGATCAGAGCTGCTGGCCAAATTTGTAAATATCCTGATGGTAGACGGTAAAAAATCTACCGCAGAATCAATCGTATATACCGCGCTTGAGACCCTGGCTCAGCGTTCAGGTAAAGAGCACCTGGAAGCATTCGAAATCGCACTGGATAACGTGCGTCCGACTGTCGAAGTTAAGTCCCGCCGTGTTGGTGGTTCTACTTACCAGGTACCGGTTGAAGTTCGTCCGGTCCGCCGTAATGCATTAGCAATGCGCTGGATCGTTGAAGCTGCCCGTAAACGCGGTGATAAGTCCATGGCTCTGCGCCTGGCAAATGAATTATCCGATGCAGCTGAAAACAAAGGCACTGCCGTTAAGAAACGTGAAGACGTTCACCGTATGGCAGAAGCTAACAAGGCGTTCGCACACTACCGTTGGTAATCAAACCGTAGTGAATTGTGTATAGGGTAGCCGTAAGGCTGCCCGACCAAATTAAACGAACGTCCAAGAGAGAGGAAAAAATGGCTCGTCAAACACCCATTTCACGTTACCGTAATATCGGTATCAGTGCACATATCGACGCCGGTAAAACCACCACAACAGAACGTATTCTGTTTTATACAGGTGTGAACCATAAAATTGGTGAGACCCACGAAGGTTCAGCAACGATGGACTGGATGGAGCAGGAACAAGAGCGTGGTATTACTATCACCTCCGCAGCAACCACTGCGTTCTGGTCCGGTATGGGCAAACAATTTGAACCACACCGCATCAACATCATCGACACCCCGGGGCACGTTGACTTCACAATCGAAGTAGAACGTTCCATGCGTGTTCTTGATGGTGCTGTAATGGTTTACTGTGCCGTTGGTGGTGTTCAGCCACAGTCTGAAACCGTATGGCGCCAGGCAAACAAATATCATGTACCTCGTATCGCGTTCGTTAACAAAATGGACCGTATGGGTGCAAACTTCCTGAAAGTTGTTGATCAGATCAAAACCCGCTTAGCGGCTACTCCGGTTCCTCTTCAGTTAGCTATCGGCGCTGAAGAATCATTCACCGGTGTTGTTGACCTGGTTAAAATGAAAGCGATTCAGTGGAGTGAAGAAGACCAGGGCGTTACCTTCGTCTACGAAGATATCCCGGCAAACATGCAGGAATTAGCTGCTGAATGGCACCAGAATCTGGTTGAAGCCGCAGCTGAAGCCTCAGAAGAGCTGATGGAAAAATATCTTGGCGGTGAAGAACTGACTGAAGCTGAAATCAAATCAGCATTACGTCAGCGCGTACTGGCGAACGAAATTATCCTGGTAACCTGTGGTTCTGCATTTAAGAACAAAGGTGTTCAGGCGATGCTGGATGCGGTTGTTGAGTACCTGCCATCTCCGACAGAAGTTCCTGCAATTAAAGGTATTCTGGACGACGGTAAAGATACCCCGGCTGAGCGTCACTCTTCTGACGAAGAGCCGTTTGCATCTCTGGCATTTAAAATTGCAACCGACCCGTTCGTGGGTAACCTGACGTTCTTCCGCGTGTACTCTGGTGTTGTTAACTCCGGTGATACCGTACTGAACCCGGTTAAATCCAAGAAAGAACGTTTCGGCCGTATCGTTCAGATGCACGCTAACAAACGTGAAGAGATTAAAGAAGTTCGCGCTGGTGACATCGCGGCTGCTATCGGTCTGAAAGACGTCACTACAGGTGATACTCTGTGTGCGATTGATGCACCAATCATCCTGGAGCGTATGGAATTCCCTGAGCCGGTAATCTCCGTTGCAATCGAGCCGAAAACCAAAGCTGACCAGGAAAAAATGGGTATCGCACTGGGCCGTCTGGCACAGGAAGATCCATCATTCCGCGTATCAAGTGATGAAGAGACTAACCAGACTATCATCGCCGGTATGGGTGAATTACACCTGGACGTTCTGGTCGACCGTATGCGTCGTGAGTTCAAAGTTGAAGCGAACGTGGGTAAACCACAGGTTGCTTACCGCGAAGCAATCACTATGAAAGTGACTGATATCGAAGGTAAACACGCTAAACAGTCCGGTGGTCGTGGTCAGTACGGTCATGTTGTTATCGACATGTACCCGCTGAACAAGAAAGATGCCGAAGGCGTCAACATGGAATACGAATTTGTCAACGAAATCAAAGGTGGTGTGATTCCTGGTGAATACATCCCTGCGGTTGACAAAGGTATCCAGGAGCAGCTGAAATCTGGTCCGTTAGCAGGCTACCCTGTTGTTAACATGGGTGTTCGTCTGCACTTCGGTTCATACCATGATGTTGACTCCTCTGAACTGGCGTTTAAACTGGCAGCATCTCTGGCGTTTAAAGACGGCTTCAAAAAAGCGAAACCAGTTCTGCTGGAACCAATCATGAAAGTTGAGGTGGAAACACCGGAAGACTACATGGGTGACGTCATTGGTGACCTGAACCGTCGTCGCGGTATGATCGAAGGTATGGATGACATGCCTACCGGTAAAATCGTCCGTGCGCAAGTGCCACTGTCTGAAATGTTTGGTTATGCAACTGACCTGCGTTCACAGACTCAGGGCCGTGCTTCTTACTCCATGGAATTCCTGAAGTATAATGAAGCGCCAAACAACGTAGCTCAGGCTGTTATTGAAGCTCGTAATGCAAAATAATCGGTAACTTACCGGTTTAACTCGTTAATTTCAGTCCCTTCTCACAGTGAAGAAGGGACTTCATAAGGAATAGAGTCGTGTCTAAAGAAAAA